>JAGNHB010000005.1 GCA_018001935.1 Acidobacteriota bacterium | reverse complement strand
TGGTGGACAGGGTGGGGTTTGAACCCACGGCCTCCCGCGTGTGAGGCGGGCGTTCTCCCACTGAACTACCTGTCCACTCAAAGAACGAAGGCGAATTCTACCTAAAACGCGACCCCGAATCAAGCATTTTCAGCAGGGTTCCACCGTGAGGCGGCAGGTTTCGCCGTGAAGAGGCAGGTTTCGCAGTGAAGAGGAATGCCGGAAGAGAAGTAAAAACAACCAGGGGAGGTCTCCCGAGGCCGACTCCGGAGGCACGGAGAAGAACCATAACGAATGACAGCACCGTAAAAAGTCCTATTTTGCCCGCGAATCACGCGAATGAACGCGAATCATAATTCAATATACAATAAATATTATTCATGCTATAAATTCGCGTACATTCGTGTTATTCGCGGGAAATCCCCCTTTCGCGACTTTTTGCGGGGCCGTCAAGAATGTTTTGCCTATGAAATACAATTGCCTTTCTCCGTGCCTGTGCCTCTTGCGAGAGAAAAAGACTTTTTGCGGGGATTTCATCGTTTTGCGGGGTCGTCTGATTCGGGGGGACGGACCGCCTGCTTGCGCGCGCGGCTCTGTAAATTCAGGGGGGGGCGGGGCCGGGGACGGCGAGGCGGGAAGGGAAGCCTCACCTCGGCCGGCAGCGAAGGGTGGCGAAGACGCCCCGCCCGGGCATGGCCACGCCGGACAGTTCCTCGTAGACCGTGTCGGTGGCGTTGTCGATTCGGACCTCCAGTTCCCAGGGGCCCCGCGTGTACGCCAGGGCCGCCGAGAGAACGACGTAGCCCCCGCCCGTCAGGGCGCGGTGCTTGTAGCGCACGGTGACGCCGGGCCGCAGGGAGCGTTCCGGGAAGAAGTCCGCCCCCACGGTGAGAACGTGCCGGGCGAAGTCGGCGGCGTAACGGGTCTGGAGGGGGGACGGGGCGAGGTCGAAGTCGGTCCAGGCATACCCGGCCAGGGCCCGGACCCACGCGGCGGGCCGGACGTTGAGCTGGAGCGAGACCCCGTCCACCAGCGCCCGGCGGATGTTGGCGGCCACCCAGGGGTCCGTGTCCGACGCCCGGACGTAGTCGATCAGGTCCCGCTCCCAGCGGCGGAAGACCGTGGCGGAGAGGGTGCAGGTTTCGGAGGCGTACCAGTCCAGGCCGCCGTCCACGTTCCACGCGGACTCCGGGCGCAGCGCCGGGTTCCCCCGGAGAGTCGGGCTCCAGTAGTACAACTCGGTGAAGGAGGGGACCCGGAAGGCTTTCCCGGCGGAGGCGCGGAACTTGAGCCGCGGGACTGCAAAGACGGCCGCCCCGGCGCCGGGGGACCAGGCGGACCCGTAGGACGAGTAGGCGTCCCACCGCAGGCCCGCCTGAAGGGAAAGGCGGGGGGTGGGCCCCCAGTGGGAATCGACGGCCAGCGCGGCGCGCTGCCGGGCGTGGTCGCCCAGGCGGGAGGAGCGGATCCACTCCCCCGACACCTCGCCCAGGGCCGCCAGCGAGGCCCTGCGACCCTTCGCCAGGAAGGTGGAGAGCTTTCCCAGGAGCACGTCGGTGGCGTGGGTGTTCCGGTAGCGTTCCGGGTGGTCCCGGAAGAGGACGAAGTCGTCGTCGTGACGGCGCCAGGCCAGGTCCACCGTGGTCCGGTGCGCTCCGCACCACCCCCGCTTCAGGCGGGCGCCCAATGCCAGGGCGCCGGTCCGGGTGGCCTCGAAGGAGGGGTAGGGCCCGTAGAAGCCCGCGGCGCCGAAGCGATGGTCGAGCCAGCCCCCGGTGAGGCGGAGGTCCGCCGTGGCCGTGTCGAGGTCGGCCCGGCCCCAGAGGCGGCCGTACCGGTCGTCCCGATCGTCGGTGAAGCCGTCCGAACGGTTGAAGTCCGCGAAGACCTCCCCCGAGACCTCCCCCGATCGCCCCCCGGCAAGGCCCGACGCCCCCGCTGTCCCGAAGCTGCCGCCCACGGCCGCGGCGGCGATTTCCGTTCCCGCGGGCTTGCGGGTGACGAGGTTGACGACGCCGCCCACGGCCTCGGAGCCGAAGAAGACGGACTGGCTCCCCGTCAGGACCTCCACCCGCTCCACCCTCTCCCAGGGCACGGGGAGTTCCAGGTTGAAGTGGGCCGTCTGGGGGTCGCTCCAGCGGACGCCGTCCACGCAGACCAGCACCCCGGAGAAACTGGAGCCGCGGATGCGGATGTCGGCCTGGAGCCCGTTCGGGGTGCGCGGCTGGAGGTCCACCGGGGCCGCCAGGGCCAGGACGTCGCCCAGGGTGCGGACGGGCAGGCCCTTCAGCCGGTCCCCCTCCAGGACGACGCACTCCCGCGCCGTCTCCCCCAGCGCCTCGGGTGACACGCTGGCGCTCACGATCACCGAGCCGTGAACGGTCGGTTTCGCCGGTTCCTCCTCCGCCTGGGCGGGGGTGAGGAGAACGACGAGGACGGCCATCCCCGCCAGGAGTCGGGAAGCCGTGCCGGGAAGAGGGGAAAAGCGGGCGACCACGGGTCCCCGGGAACACGCGGGGGTGGCCGGGGGAAAGCGGTCGGGGCCACGCGAACCCGCTGAGGGGCCGGACCCGTCACCGGGAGCGTTGCCCCCCGTTCCCGGGGTCTCACCGGGGTTCGCGGCGGACAGGCCGCGATCCCGGCAGGGGAGGGGTGCGTCGGTTTTCATGATGCCTTCGTGTCCTTGCGCTGAACCATTTCTTCCGTCATCCTCGTGCGTCTCGCCGTCGTTCGAGCCCGTGGCCCCGCACGGCGGCCCCGGGGCCCCCGGGGAAGTCCCGCGACCGGTTTTCAGGGGGCGGGTGGCGTCACGGTGACGAGGACGCCGCGCCAGTCCTCCAGGAAAGCCCGGCGGGACAGGGTGCGCAACCCCCGGAGGGGGTCCCCCACCGTCACGGCGTCGGGCCCGACGGCCAGCACCACCACCCAGTGGTCGATCCGCCAGCTCAGGCGGACGGTGGCCAGGGCGGGCAGGGGGGTTTGGCGCAGTTCCTCCCACCCGGCCCGGACCAGGCCCACCCGCAGCCCTTTTCCGGCCAGCGCACGCCGGAGGCCGCGACAGACGAGGAAGAGGTCCGTCCCCGTCATGGCGTTGGTCTGGCACAGCTCGGCCATCCGCCGCTCGTCGCAGGGGACGCCGATCCGGTTGAGGAAGGTGGCCGCGGCCGCCGCCCCGCAACTGTAGGGGGAGGACTGCAGAACGACGCCGTCGGTCCCGGGGCGGCCGGTGAGGCGGGCGTGGTCCATCCGCAGCGTGACCACCACCAGGAGCCCCTCGAAAAGCGGGATGAACAGGGCCAGGGCGAGGGCCAGCAGGCGCACGGCCCGCGTCTGGACGAGGGGGATCGCCGTCCCCAGGAACAGCGAGGCCACCGGGAAGGCCAGGATCAGGCGGACGTCCGCGTACCAGTCGTAGGGGAGAAGGCGGTACTCGATGTCGGGAAAGAAGAGACAGAAGCCGCGGGCGAGAATCACCGCGACACACAGGCCGATGGAAACGCCAAGCGCCCGGCGGCCCCACCGCCTTGCGGCCAGGTAACCGCAAACCGTGGCCGCGACGATGACGAGCCAACTCCCGACAAACCAAAGCGCCTGCATCGCCCCTCCTTGCCCCGGCCGCGGCCGGACCGTGAGGATAGCGTTTCGACCCCGTTCTGTCAAGGGGAGGCGAACCCGCGACAGAAGCGCGACAGCGTGTTCTCCCGCGGATAACGCGAATTGGAATCCGATCAACCGGACGCTGAAACTACGGCTTCCAGGGGTTCAGCACGACAACACCCGCCCCCTCGAGATCCCCGACGTTTCGGGTAACCAGGGTCAGATCATGGACTTTGGCCGAAGCCGCGATCCAGCCGTCCTGAACGGGGATTCGGCGACCGTCCCGGGTCGCGCGGCCTTGCAGGGTCCCGAAAGCCCGGGCAACCTCCAGGTCGATGTCGAGGATCAACTGACGCCGGGTTCGAACCAGTTCTTCCAGCCAGTCCGACAGGCGGTCCCGCTTTACGCCCGGCTCCATCCGCTCGATGCCCTGGACGATTTCGGCCACGCTGACCACGCTGATGTACAGACGATCGTCGGCCTGCCCTCCCACCCATGCCTTGACGCGGGTGTCCGGCTCCTGCTTGACGAGTTCCGACAGGACACAGGCGTCAAGGAGGAAGGCGTTCACCAGGTGAACTCTCTCCCCTTGTCCCTGTCTCGTTCGATGACCAGGGTATCCCCGGCGCCGGCGAAACGGCGGCAGAGCCCGTACAGTCCCTCACCCGCGGCTTGAGACCGCTGGAATTCCTCCACGGACACCACCACGACCACTTCCTTCCCGTGGCGGGTGATGACCTGGGGACCTTCCGACCCCGCCCGGCTGATCAGCTCGCTCAGACGGGCCTTTGCTTCCTGAACCTGCCAAGCCTTCTTCATGTGTTTCTCCCCGAACCAACCTGGACAGTCTGACCAGAATGATCATAACGCAGGGAGTCCCCGGCTTCGATTTGCTTTTCGGATCTGAATTACTCCCGGGAAACTCTTTATCCCCCATGTTATAATTGCGTCCGGAGGCAGCGGAAAAATGCGTGTCGTCCTCTTCGATCCCCCGCCCAAGCTCGACTGGACGCCCGGGTGCGGCCTGACCAAGGCCGGGCGCCGCTGGCCCAGCTACAGCGTCACCGGGGAGCGCACCTTCAACTACTTCTACCTCTCGGCGGGGGCCGTCCTGCGGCAGGGCGGCCACGAGCCGGTCTACCTGGACTGCCAGGTGGCGGGCCTCGGCGTCGAGGCCGCCGTCGATCGCCTCGTAGCGCTCGCCCCCGACCTGGTGGTGTGGTACGTGGACCAGATCAACATCGACGTCGGGGCCGCCATCCTGGGGCGCGCCCGGGAGCGGACCCGCTTCCTCTGCGCGGGCTGCGGCCCCTTCGTGACGCCCCTGGACGAGGAGTTCCTGAAGGCCTGGCCGGTGACCGACCTGGTCATCCGCGGCGAGTTCGACCTCGGGGTGCGCGACCTGGCGGACGGCCTCGTCGTGCGGGCGGACTGGCGGGAGGTCCCGGGGGCCTCCTTCCTCCAGGGGGAAACGGTGTACCGCACGGGGCCGGTCCAGCACGTGGCCGACGTGGACGCGCTCCCCATCCCGGCCTACGACCTCATCAACCTCCACGACTACACCGAGAGCGTGAACACCAAGCTCCCCGTGGCCACCATGACCACCTCCCGGGGCTGCCCCTACCGCTGCGTCTACTGCTGGTGGCCGCAGACCCTCTACAGCCACAAGTGGCGCCCCATGAGCCCGGAGCGGGTGCTGGCCGAGGTGAAGCACCTGGTGCGCGAGCACGGGGTGCGGGAGATCGAGTTCGACGACGACATCTTCGAGTTCGACCGGGACCGCGTGGTGGCCATCTGCGAGGGCTTCCGGAAGGAGGGGATCAAGGTCTTCTGGTCGCCCCAGTGCCGCCCCGACAAGGTGGACCGCGACCTGCTGCGGCTAATGCGGAAGGTGGGCTGCAAGCGCATCCTCTACGGCTGCGAAAGCGGCGTCCAGGAGGTCCTGGACCGGATGAAGAAGGACTTCACCGTGGAGGACATCGCCCGGGCCACCCGGGAGACGAAGGCGGCGGGGATCGACGTCCTGAACTGCTTCATGCTGGGCTTCCCCTGGGACACCGAGGAGACCCTCGAGCGGACCGTGGACTTCGCCTGCCGCATCAACGCCCACTTCACCCAGTTCGGGATCCCGACGCCGCTTCCCGGCACCGAGTTCATGCGCTTCGTCCGGGAGGAGGGTTACCTCCTGACCGACGACTGGAGCCGGTTCTCGGGCTTTTCCCAAGCGGTGGTGAGCTACCCGCACCTCCCCCGCGAGCGCCTGGAGTTCTGGGAGAAGGAAGCCTACCGCCAATACTACCTCCGGGCCCGGTACATGGGGATGATGGCCGTTCGGTCCCTGCGGTCCTTCGACCATCTCCACCAGACCGTCAAGCTTTTCCGGGCCTTCCTGAAGCGCCGCCGGGCGGGGTGGATGTGATGGGCGGACATCAAGCGACGAGAGGAGAAAAACCATGAGTTCCCCGATGAAGGTCGTCGTCCTCTGCGGCGGGATCGGCACCCGCCTGCGCGAAGAAACGGAGTTCCGCCCCAAACCCATGGTCAACATTGGTTCCCGCCCGATCCTTTGGCACATCATGAAGTACTACGCGCAGTTCGGTTTCCGGGAGTTCGTCCTGGCCCTCGGGTACAAGGGCGAGATGATCAAGAACTATTTCTGCCATTACGAGGTGATGAACAACGACGTCACGGTGGAACTGGGGCGCCCCGAGAACCTCCGCATCGAGCAATTGCACGGCGAGGCCGGGTGGAAGATCACCCTGGCCGACACCGGGGAAAAAACCCTGAAGGGGGCCCGGCTGAAAAAACTCCAGAAGTACCTGGATGCGGACACGTTCATGCTGACCTACGGCGACGGCATCACGGACGTGGACCTCCACGCGCTGCTGGCGTTCCACCACGCCCACGGGAAAATCGCCACCGTCACGGGGATCAACCCGACCTCCCGCTTCGGCGAACTGAAGACGGACGGCGACCGGGTGGTGTCCTTCTGCGAGAAACCCCAGAACCGGGACGGCCTGATCAACGGCGGGTACTTCGTCTTCAACCGGGCGATTTTCAACCACCTGACGACCGACGAGTCCTGCGACCTCGAAACCGGCGCCCTGGAGCAGATCGCGATGGAAGGGCAGTTGATGGTCTATTACCACCAGGGCTTCTGGGCCTGCATGGACACGTACCGAGACATGGAGTATCTCAATCGGCTCTGGGACGAGGGCCAGGCCCGGTGGAAAATCTGGTAAGCGAGCGGCAACGTCTATGTTCGAAGAAATATACCGTAACCGAAAAGTGCTCGTCACGGGACACACCGGCTTCAAGGGGTCCTGGTTGGCCCTGTGGCTCCGCCGCCTGGGCGCGGAGGTTGTCGGCTACGCCCTTCCCCCGCCGACGGAGCCGAATCATTTCCGGTTGATCGCCCCGGACATCGACTCCATCGTCGGCGATGTCCGGGATCCGGCACACCTGGTCGAGGTTTTTCGGAAACACCAGCCGGAAATCGTCTTTCACCTGGCGGCCCAGGCCATCGTCCGGCAGTCGTACCGGGACCCGGCCGAAACCTTCGCCGTCAACGTCATGGGGACCGTCCACGTGCTCGAGGCCGTCCGCGCCTGCGGCACCGTCCGCGCCGTCGTCAACGTGACCAGCGACAAGTGCTACGAAAACAGGGAATGGCCCTGGGGGTACCGGGAAAATGACCCCGTGGGGGGCCGCGACCCTTACAGCGCCTCGAAGGGGTGCTCCGAACTGCTCACCCGCGGCTGGCGAAGCTCCTTCTTCAACAACGACGACTATGGCAAGACTCACCACACGCTCCTGGCCAGCGCCCGGGCGGGGAACGTCATCGGGGGCGGCGACTGGGCCGCCGATCGGCTGACCCCGGACATCGTGCGCGCAACGGCCATCAAGCAGAAAGCGCAGATCAGGAACCCGCGGGCCGTCCGCCCCTGGCAGCACGTCCTGGAACCCCTGAGCGGCTACCTCCTGTTGGGGCAGCGGTTGCTGGAGGGGCGGAAGGATTTCGCCGACGCGTGGAACTTCGGCCCGGGTGAAACCGGACACGCGACCGTGGAAACGATGGTCGGGCTCATGAAAGCGGCTTGGCCGGACATCGAGCCCGAGACCCCGTCAACCGCCGGAGAACCGCACGAGGCCGTCACCCTGAAGCTGGACTGCTCGAAAGCGCGGGAGCAGCTTCGGTGGGAACCGGTCTGGGATGCCCGTCAAGCCGTCGAGAGCACCGTCCGGTGGTACCGGGCTTATTACGCTTCCCGGGAGGTGAAGAGCCCCGAGGATCTCGACCAGTACCAGGAGGACGCTCGCTCCCGGAAAGCGGTCTGGACACAGTCATGATCTTCAACGCGACACCGCTTCCGGGCGCTTACGTCGTCGAGGTCGAACCCCTCCGGGACGCGAGGGGGTTTTTCGCCCGGACCTTCTGCCTGAGGGAATTCGCTTCGGTCGGCTTCCGGGGATCGATCGTGCAGGTCAACCATTCACGGACCCGGCGCAAGGGGACGATCCGGGGAATGCACTACCAGGCTCCCCCGGCGTGCGAGGCCAAGATCATCCGGTGCATCCGGGGGACGGTCTTCGACGTCATGCTCGATCTTCGTCGGGGATCGCCGACGTTCCTGCGGTGGCACGGCGTGGAACTGTCCGCGGCCAGCCTGCGCACGGTGTTTATCCCGGAAGGTTTCGCGCACGGTTTCCAGGCGCTGACCGCCGGCGCCGAGATGCTCTATCTCCACTCGGCTTATTACAGCCCCGACCACGAGCGCGGGCTGAGGTTCGACGACCCGGCGGCAGCCATCCGCTGGCCCCTGCCCCCGGGTCCGATTTCCCCCCGGGATCGCGGTTTCCCGCCGGTGGGACGGGATTTCGAGGGGGTGCAGCCGTGAAGTGCCGATTCTGCGGGGAACCCTTGGCCCACGTGTTCATCGACCTGCTTCACGCGCCCCCGTCCAACGCCTTCCTGACCCGGGAGCAGCTCGACGAGCCGGAGACCTACTACCCTCTGAAGCTGTACGTGTGCCACGCCTGCTTCCTGGTGCAGATCGAAGAGTACAAGAAGGCCGGGGAGATCTTCGACGCGGGTTATGTCTACCACTCCTCCTTCTCGAGCACCTGGCTGGATCATGCCCGGCGTTACGCGCTCATGATGATCGGAAGGTTCGGATACGGGCCCAACAGCCGGGTCGTGGAGATCGCCTCCAACGACGGCTACCTGTTGCAGTATTTCAAGGAGAAATGCATACCTGTCCTGGGCATCGAACCTTCGGCGGGTACGGCGGCCGAGGCCGAGAAGAAGGGCATCGAGACCCGGATCGACTTCTTCGGTCGAAGGCTGGCCCTCGAGTTGGCCCGACAGGGTTGGCAGGCGGACCTGCTGATCGGGAACAACGTCCTGGCCCATGTGCCCGACCTGAACGACTTTGTGGCCGGGCTCAAGATCGCCCTGAAGCCGGACGGGGTCATCACCCTGGAGTTCCCCCACCTGATGCAGTTGATCGACCATTGCCAGTTCGACTCCATCTACCACGAGCACTTCTCCTACCTGTCCTTCCTGACGGTCCGCGACGTTTTCAGGCGGCACGGCCTGGCGCTGTTCGACGTGGAGGAAATCCCGACCCACGGGGGATCCTTGAGGATCTTCGCCCACCACGCGGAGGACCGCGCCCGGGAGACGTCCGCACACGTCCAGGCGCTGGAGGAGAAGGAGCGCTCGAGAGGAATGCGAGACCCGGCGTTTTATCTGGGTTTTCAGCAGAATGCCGAGAGAGTCCGGTACCAACTCCTCCGTTTCCTCCTCCGCCAGAAGGCCGGCGCCAAGAAGGTCGCGGCCTACGGGGCAGCCGCGAAGGGCAACACCCTGTTCAACTTCTGCGGGGTCCGTACGGACCTCGTGGCTTTTGTCGTCGACGCCTCGCCCTTCAAGCAGGGGAAATTCCTCCCCGGCAGTCACATCCCCGTCGTGACGGAAGCCGAGTTGCGGGCGTACCGGCCGGACTACGTCCTGGTCCTCCCCTGGAATCTCCGGGACGAGATCATGGCCCAACTGGATTACATCCGGGCCTGGGGAGGCCGTTTCGTGATCCCCATCCCGCAGGTCGAAGTCTTGGCATGAGTCCGGCTCCACCGGCAAAGGCGGCGAAATGAACGGAAACAGCGCCCGGAAAGTCCTGGTGACGGGAGCGGGCGGGTTCATCGGCAGGCATTGTCTCCCGAAACTGGCGGCGGACGGTTTCACCGTTTTCGCCACCGACATCCGGTCAGCCGGCGGCCCCTCCCCGAAGTGGTCGTGGCAAGCGGCCGACCTGATGGATTTTCGGCAGACCCGGGACCTGCTGGCGTCAACCAGGCCCACTCACCTGTTGCACCTGGCATGGTGCACCCGGCCGAACGACTACCGGGACACGCCGGACAACCTCCGGTGGGTCTCGGCCAGCCTGAACCTGATCCACGAGTTTCGGGCGGGCGGCGGAGAGCGTGCCGTGTTGGCCGGGACCTGCGCGGAATACGACTGGTCGAACGGTTTTTGCGTGGAAGGGTTCACTCCCCTGTCTTCCGCCTCACTCTACGGCATCAGCAAGGACGCTCTCCGGCGGGTTCTGGAAGCGTTCTCCCGGGTTTCCGGGCTCAGCAGCGCATGGGGGAGGGTGTTCTTTCTGTACGGGCCCGGCGAGGACCCCGACCGCCTGATCCCCTCCGTGATCCTGAACCTGCTGCGGGACAAGGCGGCCCCCTGCTCCCACGGCGGCCAGGTTCGCGATTTCCTTTACGTGGAGGACGTCGCCTCGGCGTTTGTCTCCCTGTTGGGGAGCCCGGTCGAAGGCCCGGTGAACATCTCGTCCGGCTGCGGGGTGGCGCTGCGGGAACTGGTCCTGGCCGCTGCCGCTGCCCTGGGCAGGTGCGAAAACGTGAGGTTCGGCGCCTTGCAGGCCCCGCCGGGGGAGCCATCCCGGATCATCGGGGAAAACCGCCGCCTGGTCGAGGAGGTGGGTTGGAGACCGGCCTTCGACCTGACGACCGGAATCGCTCGGACCGTGCGGTACTGGAAGGAGAAGGTTCACCCATGAAGACAGCACCGCCCTGCCCGGTCTGCGGGAGTGAGAGGACCCGTTCGTTTTTACGGCGGACCTCGGTGCCGGTGCACCAGAACCTGGTGTGCCCGACCCGGCAGGACGCGCTCCAGGTCGCCCGGGGAGACCTCTCGATGAGGGCGTGTCACACCTGCGGTTTTGTCTTCAACGCCGCTTTCGAGGAAAGTCGCTTGTCCTATGGCGTGAGCTACGACAACACCCAGTCCCACTCCGCGTTTTTCAGGCAGCACCTGCTCGAACGGGCGACACACCTGGTCGGCTCACGCGATGTGACCGGCTGCCGCATCGTGGAGGTCGGGTGCGGCAAGGGGGAGTTCCTGCGGCTGCTGGTCGAGGACCCGGCTCACGGGAACACGGGGGTCGGATTCGACCCCAGCCACGACGGGCCCTTGTCCGACTGCGGAGGGCGCATGCGCTTCGAGCACCGCTTCTTCGACGAGACCTGCACCGGGCAGGCGGACGTCGTCATCTGCCGACACGTGATCGAACATGTTCCCCGGCCGGTGGGCCTTCTGTCGGCGGTCCGGCGGGCGGTCGGGGGCGGGGGCCCGACCAGGGTCTTCCTGGAGACGCCTTGCGTGGAGTGGATCCTGCGCCACCGGGTTTTCTGGGATTTCTTTTACGAGCATTGCTCCCTGTTCTCCGCCGGCTCGCTGAAGATAGCCTTCGAGCGTTCCGGGTTTTCCGTCCGCAGTGTCGGGCACGTCTTCGGCGGGCAATACCTGTGGATCGAGGCCACCCCCGCGGGCTCCCCGGAAGAGACCCCCCCGGATGCCCGGGACATCCCCCGACTGACCCGCGGATTCGCCGTCGCGGAAAGCTGTCTTCGAGCCGCGTGGTCATCGCGGATCGGGCAGTACGCGGACGCGGGGAAGGTCGCACTCTGGGGCGCGGGAGCGAAGGGATGCACCTTTGCCTGCCTGGTCGACCCGGAGAATCGGCTCATCGATTGCCTGGTCGATCTCAACCGCAACAAGCAGGGGAGATTCGTGCCGGGAACCGGGCACCCGATCCTCGGGGAGGAGCGGCTGCCCGATCGGGGCGTGCGGACCGCCATCCTGATGAACCCCAACTATCGCGAGGAGAACACGGCGATGCTCGAACGCATCGACCGGACAATCCGACTGGTGGAATGACAACCATGAGAATGATCCTGGACACCGACACCCAAACGCTGACCGAGGATGACGGCGGGGGGTCCCGTCAATTCGATCTCTACACCCGGGAGGCGTTCGAGTGCCTCTCCCGCCACTGGGTGCGCCTGGGCTGGAACCAGAAGTACCAGTACACCTTCTCCTGGATGGGGCGACCGGTCATTCAGCTACCCGAGGACATGATCCGCGCCCAGGAGGCGATCTACAGCGTTCGGCCGGACGTCATCGTAGAGACCGGCGTAGCGCACGGCGGCTCCCTGGTTTTCTACGCCAGCCTCTGCAAGGCCATCGGCAACGGGCGGGTGATCGGTGTGGACATCGAGATCCGCCCGCACAACCGGGCCGCCATCGAAGATCACGACCTGTTCCCTCACATCACGCTCCTGGAGGGGAGTTCCACGGATCCCCGGATCGTCGGGCAGGTCAGGGACCAGGTCCGGCCGGGAGAATCCGTCATGGTCTTCCTGGATTCGAATCACACCCGGAGCCATGTCCGAGCGGAACTGGACGCCTACGGTGAGCTTGTCACCCCGGGGTCCTACCTGGTCGCCACCGACGGGATCATGAAGGACCTCCACGACGTGCCCCGGGGCAACCCCTCCTGGGAGTGGGACAATCCCCAGGACGCCGTCCGTGAATTCCTCGAAAGCCACCCAGAGTTCGTCCCGGCAACCCCGACGTGGCCTTTCAACGAAAGTGCTCTGTGTAAAAACGTGACGCATTGGACCAACGCCTGGCTGAGACGGTTGTGAAACCGATGAGACGGAACATCGCCGCCAACATTATCGGCAGCGGATGGCAGGCCCTGATGGGGCTGGTCTTCGTCCCCTTCTACATCCTGTTCATGGGCGTGGAATCCTACGGGTTGGTCGGGATTTTTACCATCCTCCAGGCCCTGTCCGGTTTTCTGGACCTGGGGCTCAGCGCCACCCTGACCCGGGAGATCGCGCGCCTCTCCGTTCTCCCGGGAAAGGACCAGGAAATGCGTGACCTGGTCCGGTCGATGGAGATCATCTACTGGAGCCTGGCCGGTGTCATCGGGGTGATCATCGTGGGCTTGTCCCCCGTCATCGCCCACGACTGGGTTCAGACCGGCCGCCTTTCTTCCGGGTCCGTCGAGCAGGCAATCCGGATCATGGGCTGCTCCGTGGCCCTCCAGTGGCCGGCGGCCCTGTACTCCGGGGGACTCCAGGGGCTCCAGCGTCAGGTCTTGCTCAATGTCGTCGTCGTCGTCGTGAGCACCCTGCGCGGGGCCGGCTCCCTGTTGGTCCTCTGGGCGATCTCCCCCACCGTCCAGGCGTTCTTCTTGTGGCAGATCGTCGTCAGCCTGCTCAACTCCAGCCTGCTGGCTCACTTTCTGTGGGATCAACTCCCCCGGACCGAACGACACGCCGTTTTCAGAAAGAACCTCCTCCTGGGCGTTTGGCGATTCGCCGCCGGGATGAGCGGGATCTCGATCCTGGCCATCGCCCTGACCCAGATGGATAAGATCATCCTGAGTAAGATGTTGAGCCTGGAGGCCTTCGGCTATTACATGCTGGCCGGTGTCGTCGCCGCGTCGCTCGGCTTTCTGACCCTCCCGGTTTTCTCGGCCATTTACCCCAGGTTCACGCAACTGGTATCCATCGAGGACTGGCAAGGCCTGAAGCGTCTGTATCACCGAAGCTGCCAGTTCGTATCCATCCTCATCCTTCCGGTCACGGTGGTCATCGCCCTGTTCTCCTACGAGATCCTGCTGCTGTGGACGCAGAGCGAGGCCACCGCCGGGAAGGCCTCGACCCTCGTGAGCATCCTGATTTCGGGCACGTCCCTCAACGGCATCATGAGCATCCCCTTCGCCCTGCAACTGGCTTACGGGTGGACGCGATTGACCCTGACGACCAACCTGGCCGCGATCCTCCTGGTGATCCCCCTGATCATCCTCATGACCCGCGAGTATGGGGCATCGGGGGGTGCCTCCGTCTGGCTCATGCTCAACGTGGGTTACGTTCTCCTCACCGTCCATTGGATGCACCGCCGTCTCCTGCCGGGTGAGAAGTGGCGCTGGTACCGGCAGGACGTCGCCCTTCCCCTGCTGGCGAGCTTGGCGGTGGCGGGAACCGGGCGGCTCGTGGTCCACGCGGGACAGTCCCCCGCGATCCTGGCCGTCGGCCTGGCCGGGATCCTGTTCCTCTCGGCGGCGGCGGCATCCTTCGCAGCCCCCGCGTCCAGAGAATGGATTTCGAGCAGGGTGCCGGCCCTGGCCCGGCTCAAGGGTAGGCGGTGATGCCCTCCTCCCCCCGGATCACCTGTGTCGTACCGACATACCGGCGCCCCCGCATGCTGGCCAGGGCGATCCGCAGCGTGCTCAACCAGTCCGTCGAAGACCTTCGGGTGCTCGTTTCGGACAACGCCTCGGGAGACGGGACGGCCGAGGTCGTCCGTTCCCTTTGCGAGTCGGACTTCCGGGTGAGCTACCGCTGCCAACCGGCAAATGTCGGCATGCACGCCAACTTCCGCGATGCGATGTCCCGGGTCGACACCCCGTTCTACAGCCTTCTGAGCGATGACGATGTTCTCCTGCCCGACTTCTACCGCACCGCCCTCGACGCGTTCGAGACGTACCCCGGGGCCGTTCTGGTGGCCTTGGAGGTCCCCTGCGTAACCCAGGACGGGAGGGTCCACGACGAACCCCTGTCGGCCTGGGACCGCTCCGGCCTGTTCGCCCCCCCCGAGGGCGCCCACCGCGTGGCCGGCATCTCGCACCCCACCGTCACGGGGATTCTCTTCCGCTCGGAGTTCCTGGGCACTTCCTGTGCCCTGATGAAACCCGAGATCCACGCCGCGGATTACGAGATCATTCTGGAGGCCGCGCTGAACCACCCGATCGTGACCGTGAAGCGTCCTGGGGCGCTCTTCGTCTGGCACCGGGGGCCCAGGGCGTTACCCCCCGACCCCTTTCACCCGGTGGACTACTTCCTGGGGCATATCCACCGGGCAGAGGAGGACGAACGTTTTCCGGAGGAGGTCAGGGCGAACGTCCGGAAACGGTGGTCGCGATTCCTTTCCGGGTACCTGGGGGATCTGGCCATCCGCCTGAGCCTGCTCGGCAACCGTGCCGACGCGCAAAAGGCCCTGTCCCTGCTGGCCCGGGAGATCGGACGTCCCGGCAGGGCCCGGGCCCTCGGGGCCTTCCGCCGCTTCTCGCGATGCCTGCCCGCGCCGCCCCGCCGGCTTCTCCTGGCGGGGTACGACGCCCTGACCCGCTGGGTGTACTGGGGCAGTTTTCACGCACCCCGCGTGAACCGGGGCTACCGGGAAGCCCTCCGTTTGGATTGAACCGCTTCGGGAGAAAACCCCGGCACGGGTCGTGTTACAATCCACCCTCTGGAGGCGACGCGTGGACAACGAGCATACCCCGGCCGCACCGGCCCCCGCGCAACCCGGCCCCGCCCGCTCCCCGGGCGGCGGGCGGGGGGTGGTCGGCGAACGCCCGCGGCGGCCCCCGCGCCCCCGCAGGGAGGCGACCGGATGACCCCCCGCATCGTGGTGAACACGCGGGCGCTGTTGCGGCCCTTCCTGGGGGTCCAGCGGTACCTGACGGAACTGCTGGCCCGGATGGGCGACCGGGTGGACACGGTCTGCCCCCCGGGCCGGCCGGGGATGGTGGGGGGCTTCCTCTGGGAGCAGGTGCGCCTGCCCGCCCTCCTCCGGGGCCGGCTGCTGTGGAGCCCCAGCCAGGGCGGGCCGCTGGCCGTCCGTCACCAGGTGCTCACAGTCCACGACCTGCTGCACTTCGACTGCCCGGAAGGCTTCACCGCCCGGACCCTCCTCCTCACCCGCCTGACCCTCCCGCGGCTGGCACGCCGGGCCCGCCGGGTGATCTGCGACTCCGGGTTCACCCGGGGCCGCCTGATCGCCATCGCCCGGGTGCCGCCGGAGAAAGTGGAGGTGGTGTACCTGGGGGCGGACCCCCGCTTCCGGCCCTGCCCCCCGGACGCGGTGGAGCGGGCGCGGGCCGCCCTGGCCATCCCCACCCCGTCCTACGTGCTGAGCCTTTCCGCCCTGGAGCCCCGGAAGAACCTGCCCCGGCTGCTCGCGGCGTGGGGCTCGGCCCAGGCCTCCCTGCCGGAGGACGTCTGGCTGGTCCTCGCCGGGGAGAAGGGGGAGCGCCAGATCTTCCGCTCCGTGGCGTACGGCGGCGTCCCGCCCCGTGTCCACTGGACGGGCCGGGTGGACGACGCCCTCCTGCCGGCCCTCTACAGCGGGGCCCGGGCACTGGTCTACCCCTCCCTCTACGAGGGCTTCGGGCTCCCGCCGCTCGAGGCCATGGCCTGCGGGACACCCTGCGTCGTCTCCGGGGCGGCCTCGCTGCCGGAAGTGACCGGGGACGCGGGGATCCGGGTGGACCCGCTTCAAACCGGGGAAATCGCCGCGGCGATCCAGTCCGTCGTGCTGGACGCCGGTCTCCGGGAGCGCCTGTCGGAGGCCGGCCGGGCCCAGGCTTCCCGCTTCTCGTGGGACAGGGCGGCGGAGGAGACCCTGGGGATCCTGGCCCGGGAACTCCCGGGGGGTCAATCCTCCTCGTAGATCGGTTTCTCCAGGTCCAGCCGCCGGACCAGGCGCCGGGAGTGGAGGACCGCGATCATGACGGCCGCGGGGAGGACCCAGCCCAGCAGCACCGCGCCCGGCGACGCGGCGAAGGCCCGCTGGGGCGCGCCCTGCACCCCGCCGGCGGAAATCAGGAGGAAGTGGGCCAGGACGGTGACCGCCGCCGTCAGGACCATCTTCCGGGCCCGGACGTGGAAGGCGTAGGCCACCAGGAGTGCGGGGACCACCAGCAGGGAAAACCCGGCGGCGGCGGCCAGGGCCTCCGGGAAGACGTCCCCGGGGCCCGTTGCGCCGCCCGCGAGACGGACGGAGGGGAAGACCCCGGGGAAAATCAGCCAGTAGGAGACCGCACACGCGTAGTAGGCGAGGGTCCCCAGGAGGCCCAGGAACTGGGAACGCCCCCCGATCCGGCGGATGTAGCCCACCCGCGTCCGGGTCCGGGGCCGGCCGTCCTCCAGCACGGTCTCTGGCCGGGGTGGGTCCTCGATGACCGGGATTCCCGTGAAACGCTCGACAAAACCGGGTTCCCCCCCCTCCTCCGCGGCGGCGCCCGTTTCCGCTTCGCCCGGGAGGCGGTCCCGCCCGGCGTCCGGCCGCCCGGAAACGGTTGCGCCCGTCCGTCGGCGACCCCGGCGGTGCAGGACGTACATGACCGAGAGAAAGGCCAGGACGGCGACCAGCAGGGCCTGCATCCGGAACATCCCGGCCAGGATGGCCCGGACGCGCGGGGACGTGACCACCACGGGCAGGTGCAGGCTGGGGTCGAGGGGGTCGTAGGTGACCGTGACCGTCTGGCCGGGGACCGGCGTCGTCCCGAAATCCCTCACCGACATCCGGCCGCGGGCCGTGCTGATGCCGCCCGATGCCATGATCTGACCCGTCCGGAGGGTGCCGGACCCGTCGGTGAACGCGTATTCGTAGTGGGTCAGCTCATCCCGCTGCGTTTTCTCGACCCAGGACCGGGTGACGCGGCCGGTCACGGTCCGCCCCTCGTCCCGGAGCCGCCGGTAGTCCTCCCAGACCCGCAGGTGGAGCACCGTCACCGCCACCAGGAAAAACCCGATGACGGCGAAGAACAGGATGAAGCCGAAACGGGCCCCGGTGTCCCCCGACGGCCGGGTCGGCTTGAGGACGACGTCCCGGTGGCCCCCTTTTTCGAGAAACCGGAGGGCCTGTTCCTCGCCGGCGGCCTCCACGTGCCCCGACGCCCGGCGTCCGCCCGCATCGCGGGATCGATAACGGAAGATGCTCACGGTCCCCTCGCGACGAAAGTCGCCCTATTCTGCCGTGAACCGCCCCGTTTGCCAACCCTAAAATGCAGGCTCGTCAACGAAGGGTGCAGCGCGGGGCTCCGTCCCGCACCGGTGCAGCGCGGGGCTCCGTCCCGCGCCGGCGCAGCGCGGGGCCCCGTGAAAACTCGTTGCCAAATCGCGCTAGGTTTTGGGGACCCCCATCCGAGACGTCGGCGGGGAGCGGTTGGAGGGAGATCTCCCGATCGAGGGTCCTCTGCCCGGATTGCGTCTTCTCCGTGCCTTTGTGAGAGACATTCCGGGAACTTTCCCCCGGAGGCGGGGCGGCCCGGTAGAGGCAAACTTTCGTGCCCCATGGCCGCAACCCCGGCGATCCGTTTCCGTTGCTGTCTTTGCGCCTGCGAGATCAAGAACCGGATCGGCTCTCGCCAAGGCGCAAAGCTCGCGAAGGAAGACCACCCTGGCCGTAAAACCTTGCAAAGAAAATTCTTATCGCGGAGGGTGTCAATATCCCGAAGGGATATGGGATTTTAGCCGGCGGGTGTTCCCCATAGGGGGTGCTCCCGCCGGTTGCAGGCGGTTTCGTGACCGTGCGCCCCGGAGGCGGCGCCGGAAAACCGCGGGCCGCCGGGTCACGGTCGTCCCCGAAATCCTGCATGGTCTGACGACGATTTATTACGTTGCGTACTACTCGGTCACAGCAGCGGGATGTTGTGGGCGCGGCAGCGCCCCGCCATGTCGGGCGGCCAGAGCCCCACCTGGATCTCCCCGATGTGGGCCTTCCGCAGGAAGTACATGCACAGCCGCGACTGGCCGATCCCGCCGCCGATGGACAGGGGCAGCTCCCCGCCCAGCAGCCGCCGGTGAAAGAGGAGTTCCCGGCGGGACTCCGCCCCCGCCAGGGCCAGCTGCCGGACCAGCGCCGCGGTATCGACCCGGATCCCCATGGACGAGATCTCGAAGGCGCACCCCAGCACGGGATTCCAGAGGAGGATGTCGCCGTTGAGGCCCCGCCGGCCGCCCTCGGTCTCCGTGGACCAGTCGTCGTAGTCCGGCGCCCGCCCGTCGTGGGGCCGCCCGTCCGCGAGCGGGGCCCCGATCCCGATGATGAAGAGGGCCCCGCACTCCCGGGCGGCGCGGTCCTCCCGTGCCTTCGGCGCCAGGCCCGGGTAGAGGGCCCGCAGGTCCTCCGCGTGGACGAAGGCGATGTCTTCCGGCAGCTGGAGGGGGATCTCGGGGTAGTGGTCGTGCACGTAGAACTCCAGGCGCTTGATCACCGCGTAGATCTTCCGGACGATCTGCCGGAGGAAATCCAGGTTCCGGTCCCCCGCGGTGATCACCCGTTCCCAGTCCCACTGGTCCACGTAGAGGGAGTGGAGGTTGTCCAGTTCCTCGTCGGCACGGATGGCGTTCATGTCGGTGTAGATCCCGAAGCCCGGTTCGAAGCCGTAATCGGCGAGCGCCAGGCGCTTCCACTTCGCCAGGGAGTGCACGATCTCCGCCTCCATCTCCCCCAGGTCCTTCACCCGGAAGCAGACCGGCCGCTCCACGCCGTTGAGATCGTCGTTGATCCCCGTCCCCCGGGGGACGAAGAGCGGGGCCGTGACCCGGGTCAGGTTCAGCTCCGTGGCCAGGTTGACCTGGAAGAAATCCTTGATGG
The DNA here is from genome assembly GCA_018001935.1 of Acidobacteriota bacterium. Lineage (NCBI taxonomy): Bacteria > Pseudomonadati > Acidobacteriota > Acidobacteriota bacterium. The sequence continues at coordinate 131,982 of JAGNHB010000005.1, read as the reverse complement.
CCTTGATGGCCTTTTCCGTCTGCCACAGGCCCAGCGCCGGGCGGTAACCCTCCGGCAGGATCAGTCGTGCCATGTCTCACCTCCTGGATTCGCGACGCCCCGGGGCGCCCGTTGTCGAAAATCATACTTTTCCCAATATATTTTGTCAACACAATGATTTGTATTGACAGAACATAATTGTTTATGCAAAATATCCCCATAGATATTGTCGTTTTGTCATTTCAGAGCGAGGGGAGGACACCATGCACTGCGAAATCGACAATCTGGACCGGGAGATCCTTCGCCGGCTCCAGGCGGACGCCCGGAGGCCGTTTTTGGAAATCGCCCGGGAGCTGGACGTGGCGGGGGGCACCATCCACGCCCGGGTGAACCGGCTGAAGGCGGAGGGGGTGATCCGCGGGACGCGAATCGACCTCGACCACGCGAGGCTGGGTTATGCCGTTTCGGCGTTCATCGGGGTGAAGCTGGTGAAGGCGCGGGACTGCCGGGAAGTTCAGTCGCGGCTCCAGGCGATCCCGGAGGTGGTGGAGGTGCACTACACCACCGGCGCCTACAGCCTCTTCGTCAAGGTGGGGGTGCGGTCCATGGCCGAGCTGCACGCCCTCCTCTTCGACCACCTCCAGGCCATCGAGGAGATCCAGTCCACCGAGACTTTCGTCATCCTGGACTCCACGGTGGACCGGGAGCTGCCCGTCTGAAAACCCGGCCGGGCGTTCCCGCGGACGGCGGGCCCGCCCTACCTCGCGAGGGCGGCGAGGGCCTGGCGGAGTTCCTCCGCCTTGCGCAGCAGGACCTGCCCGGTCTTCTCCGCCTTCTGCCGCAGATCGGGGGTCGGGCAGCCGGGCAGGTCGATGGTCATCTCCGGTGTTTCCACGGACGGGATGTTGCCCAGGACCAGGCGCACCAGCTTCCCCTGGCGGAAGTAAGCCCGCATTTCCGAGGGCGGCGCCAGGTCGAAGGCGACGCCCCCGCAGAGGTCGGTCCCCGTGGTGTGGACGAAGGCCACCGACCCGTCCTCCGCGAAGTAGAAGCGCGCGACGGCGTCCCCCACGGCGGGAAGCACCTTGCGGAGGACCAACCGCCGCAGGTGGAAGGGCGCGGCGTAGGGGTCCTTCTCGAAATCCGCCTCGGTCCCCCCAAGGTAGTGGACGACGTACCCCGCGGGGTTCTGGCCGCCCCCCAGCTCGAACCGGGCCTCGCGGAAGGCGCCCTGGGCGACGCCGTCCTCGACGGCGCGGTAGAGGGCGCGGACGCCCTGGATGGCGTTCGTGTTCGCGGGGGCCGTCGTCCCGTCCGGTGGCGTCCCCGCCCGGAGCCCCGGCAGCGCCAGGGCGAGCAGGGCCGCCAGGGCGAGCACCCCTCCGGCACGTCCCGACGTCGCAGACCGGATCAGTGAATCCTTCATGACTGTTCCTCCCGTTCAAGATCCGCGCTTCCATTTTACCCGGCGGTCCCGGATTATTCACGACATTTTCACCGGGAACCGGCATTTCCCCTCCCACGCGACGGAAACCGGGGGAGACGTCCTGCTTCGGCCCCGGAAACCGACTTTCGCGGGGCCGCCTCTTCCCCGTCCGAGTTCCGTGGTTTCCGACCGGAGCTGCGTCTTCCTCACCAAGTTGCCAGTTCGTCCCTCTCACGAACGCAGAGCGGAGGTCGGGGGCCGCCCCCGTCGGCTTTGACTGTCCTTTTGGTCCTTTTGCCCCTTACAGCCCCTGGGTTTCAGGTTTCGGAGGATGCATGGGCCTTGTTGGGGCCGCGCCGCTCCGGCGGCCTGCGCGGCGCGGTCAAAGCGGCGCTCCGGCCGCCTTCGCGCCGCACTCCGCAAGGCAGGCGACGCCTTTGCCGAAGCCGAAGGCGATACTGGCAACGATAGCGATGCCGATGGCGATACCGATGGCGATATCGATAGCGATACCGATAGCGATACCGATAGCGATACCGATACCGATAGCGATGCCGATGCAGGCATGGATAACGGCAGGGATGGAGCCGGGCATACAGCCCTGCGGCCTTCTGCCATAAATCTCGAACCCGGGCCCCGGTTGAAACGTAAACAGGTTTTTTGCGGGAGGAAACCATGCGAAACACCCTCGGGACCTTTCTGTTGACCCTGGCCGGCATCCTCGCGGCGGCCGCGCCCTGCCCCGCCGCGGACGTGCGGGACACCGTCCTGCTGTCTCAGCCGGCGGTGAGCGTCCGGCACCTCGCCTTCGTCTACGCGGGCGACCTGTGGGTCGCCGACCGCGACGGCGGCAACGTCCGGCGCCTGACTTCGGGCCTCGGCGACGAGTCCCACCCCCGGTTCTCCCCCGACGGCGCCCTCCTCGCTTTCTCCGGGCGATACGAGGGGAACACCGACGTCTACACGGTCCCGGTGGAGGGCGGCGAACCCCGCCGGCTGACCTGGCACCCCGCCGAGGACATCGTCCAGGGCTTCTCGCCCGACGGGAAGGCCGTGCTCTTCACCTCGTCGCGGGACGTGTTCACCCGCCGGCACATGCACCTGCTGACGGTTTCCCTGGACGGCGGCATGCCGCAGCGTGTGCCCGTCCCCCACGCCTTCAAGGCCACCTTTTCCCCCGACGGGGGCCGCATCGCCTACCTCCCGCTCTACGAGGCCTTCCGCCAGTGGAAGAACTACCGGGGCGGGACTACCTCCCGCATCTGGCTCTACGACCTGAAGACCCGCGGCGTCGTCCAGGTGCCCCAACCCGAGGGGCGCTGCAACGACACGGACCCCATGTGGGCGGGCGACCGGGTCTACTTCCTCTCCGACCGGAACGGCGAGTTCAACCTCTTCGTCTACGACACCCGCTCGAAGAACGTCGAGCAGCTCACCGCCCACGCGGACTTCCCGGTCGTCTCGGCGTCGGCCGGGGGCGGCGTCATCCTCTACGAGCAGGCCGGTTACCTGCACCTTTATGACCCCGCCGCCCGCACGGCGCGGCGGCTGAAGGTCGGGGTGCCGGCGGACCTCCCCGAAACGCGGCCGCGCTGGGCGAAGGGGGCCAAGTGGGTCCGGGACTGGGACGTCTCCCCCTCGGGCGCACGGGCCGTCTTCGAGTTCCGGGGGGAGATCGTCACGGTCCCCGCCGAGAAGGGGGACCCGCGGAACCTGACCCAGACCCCCGGCGTGAACGAGCGCGGACCCGCCTGGTCGCCGGACGGGAACCGGATCGCCTGGTTTTCGGACGCCGGCGGGGAGTATGCCCTCCATGTCGCCCCCCAGGACGGGAAGGGCGGGACCGTGGTCTACAAACCCGGCGGCGCCGGGTTCTACGACAACCTGAAGTGGGCGCCGGACGGGCGAAAACTCGCCTGGACCGACAACGCGCTGTCCCTGTACTGGCTGGACCTGGACAAGGGCGCCGTCCGAAAGATCTCCTCCGAGGTCCTCTACGGGCCGGCCCCCACCCTCAGCTTCAACTGGTCGCCCGACTCCGCGTGGATCGCCTACACCCGCAACGCCGTCTCGAACTTCCAGCAGGTTTACCTCTACTCCCTGTCCGGGGACACGTCCACCCCGCTCACCGACAGCCTGGCGGACGTGGGCGAGCCGGTGTTCGACGCCTCGGGCAAGTACCTCTACATGCTGGCGTCCACCGACGCCGGGCCCATCCGCGACTGGTTCGCCCTGTCCAACACCGACACGCGGATGACCAACGCCGTCTACCTCGCGGTGCTGCCCCGGGATGTCCCCTCGCCCCTGGCCCGTCAGAGCGACGAGGAAAAAGGCAAGCCCGGGCCGGTCAAAAAAGACGAGGAGGCCCGAAAGGCGGATGCCCCCCCGGCGGACGGGGCCCCGGGCGGTCCCGACCGGCCCGCCGCCCCCGCCGACGCCGCGGCGGCCGGGAAGCCGAAGGGCGCGGAGAAGACCGCCGAGTCGCCGGCGGCCGTCACGGTGGATTTCGAGGGCCTCGACCAGCGCATCCTCCCGCTCCCCGTCCGGGGTGCGCTCTTCGCCCGCCCCACCGCCGGCGAACCCGGGAAGCTGTTTTACCTGAAGCAGGCGGAAGGGACCGGGCGGGGCGCCGGCCCGCGGGAGATGACCCTGTGCCGCTACGACCTGGACAAGCGGGAGGAGGAGACCCTCCTGGAACGGGTCATCGACTTCCGGGCCACGCCGGACGGCAAGAAGCTCCTGATCCGCCAGCCACAGGGCTGGATCGTCGCCGACGCCCGGGGCCGGATCGACCCCGGCAAGGGCGGGATGAGCCTCGACGGCGTGCAGGTCAAGGTGGAGCCCCGGGCCGAGTGGCGGCAGATTTTCGACGAGGCCTGGCGCATCAACCGGGACTACTTCTACGCTCCCAACTTCCACGGCGCCGACTGGCCGGCCATCCGGGAGAAGTACGCCCCCTTCCTCCCGCACCTGTCCACCCGGGAGGACCTCAACCGCGTCCTCCAGTGGATGTGCTCCGAGCTGGCCGTCGGCCACCACCGCGTCGGCGGCGGCGACATCCCCGGCAGTGTCGAGACCGTCCCCGGCGGGCTGCTCGGGGCGGATTACGAGGTCTCCGACGGGCGCTACCGTTTCCGGAAGGTCTACGGCGGCCTCAACTGGAACCCGGACCTTCGCTCCCCCCTCACCGAGCCGGGCGTGGACGTGAAGGCGGGCGAGTACCTCCTGGCCGTCAACGGGAAGGACCTCGTCCCCCCCGACAACCTCTTCGCCCGCTTCGAAAACACCGCCGGCAAGACCGTGGAGATCACCGTCGGCCCGGACCCCTCGGGCCAGGGCTCGCGAACGGTGAAGGTGGCGCCCGTCTCCACCGACGCCGCCCTCCGCAACCGTGACTGGGTGGAGGGGAACGTCCGCAAGGTGCACCAGGCCACCGACGGCCGGGTCGCCTACGTCTACGTCCCGGACACCTCCACCCTGGGACACACCTTCTTCAAGCGCTACTTCTTCCCCCAGGCCCAGAAGGAGGCCATCATCCTGGACGACCGGTTCAACGGGGGGGGGAGCTTCGCCGACTACTACATCGACCACCTCCGGCGCCCGCCCCTGGCCTGGTGGGCCATGCGGTACGGCGCCGACCTGCCGACCCCCCAGGCGGCCATCCAGGGGCCCAAGGCCATGATCATCGACGAGACGGCCGGCTCGGGGGGGGACTTCCTCCCCTGGATGTTCCACAAGCTCAAGATGGGCCCCCTGTTCGGCCGCCGCACCTGGGGCGGGTTGGTGGGCATCCTGGGCTTTCCCGTCCTCATGGACGGCGGCTACGTCACCGCCCCCAACCTGGCCATCTGGACACCCGAACAGGGCTGGGTGGTGGAGAACGAGGGCGTCCCGCCCGACATCGAGGTGGAGCAGCTTCCCGCGGCCGTCGAGCAGGGGCGCGATCCCCAGCTGGAGGCGGCCATCGAGTGGGTGAAGAAGCAGCTCCCGCCCGCCCCGCCCGCCCCGCCCAAGCGCCCGGCCTACCCGGTGAGGGTGAGGCGCTAGACGGGGCTGATGGGTCAGACGAGTCAGACCTGTCAGACAAGTCAGACCTGTCAGACGAGTCAGACGGGTCAGCGCTTTCCGATGCTTTGCGGTTCCGCCCGGTCTGTGCTACTCTTGGGCCCGGCTATTGTCGAACGACGGGCTGCCCCCCGGTCGCCGTTCCCCACTCTTACGTCTCCCCTGGAGGATCGTCATGCGAAACGTCCGCTGCATTCTTCGCCCGCTCATCCTTTCCCTGCTCCCGCTCGCCTTCCTGCCCGTCCTCCGGGCCGAGACGGCGGCCCTCGGGCCGGCCCCCTTCCTCTGGACCGTCGAGGCCGAGGGCCTCAAACCCTCCTGGGTTTTCGGGACGATCCACGTGACGGACGAGAAGGTGACCCGCCTCTGCCCCCAGGTCCAGGCGGCCCTCGACAAGGCGGACGCGGTCTACATCGAGATCCCCGCCGACGCCGACCTGCAGGCGAAAATCCTCGAGAAGAGCTTTCTGCCGGACGGGAAAACCCTCAAGGACCTGCTGCCGGCCGACCTCTACCAGAAAGTGGAGGGGATGTTCAATTCCAAGGGCGTTCCTTTCTCCGCCATGGGCCGCTTCAAGATCTGGGTGATCGCGACCCAGCTGGTGATGCTGGACCACCTCATGGATTTCGTCGCCAAGAAACCGCTGGACATGGTCCTCTTCGACCAGGCGGGCAAGGCCGGCAAGGAACGCGGCGGCATCGAGACCCTCGAGGAGCAGATCGGGATTTTCGAGTCCCTCTCCACGGAAGAGCAGATCGCCATGCTGCGAAGTTCGGCCGAGGTGACGGAAAAGTACTGGAAGGAGGGGAAATCCCCCCTGGACATCATCCTGGAAGCCTACCTCACCGGGGAGGAGGCCAAGCTCTTCGCGGTGCTCAACGAGTCCTACGACCTGAAGGACCCCCTCAACCGGAAGCTCTGGAAGCTGCTCATCGACGACCGCAACGAGCGGATGGCCGACCGGATCGCGAAGATGCTGAAGGACAAGCCGGGACAGTCGTTCTTCGTCGGGGTCGGGGGCGCGCACCTGCTCGGGGAGAAGGGCGTGGCCGAGCTGTTGCGCCGGAAAGGGTTCAAGGTGACGCGGGCGGCCGCGCCCGTTCAGCAGGAAACCGCGGCCAAACCCTGAAGGTCCGCCGCCCGCTGCCGGACGACGAGGCCCTTGCCGACAAGGGCCATCTGGCGCCGGCACGCGGTGAGCAGGTCCCGGGCTTCCGGGGGGAGCCCCTCCGGCGATTCCAGGAAAACCGTCAGGTGCTCACACCGGGTGACGGCGTGAAGGAGGACCCGGCGGAACTCCTCCAGGTCGTCCGGGATCACCGGGGCGGGGATGATCAGGGTCCCGCGGGTTGAAGTCTGTTCGAAGTCGAAGCTCAGCATCCTCCCTCCGGTCTTTGCAGCAGTTGCCCAGGTAATGCAATCGCGCTGCCACAAATCCGGGGGCCGATTCACCGGTAAACCCAGGTTTACGCGTGAGCGCCCGTTCCCGGGGCGAAGGGGGTCTCCCTTTTGTCGATCTCCGTTTTATTCACCCCTCGAGGCCGTACTTTTTCATCTTCCGCTTGAACCGGGGGTACTCGATGCCCAGCATCGCCGCCGCCTTCATCTGCCTCCCCCCGGTCTCGCGCAGGGCCTGCCGGATCGCCAGGTTCTCCAGTTCCGCGAGCCTGACCGTGGGAAGGTCCCCGGCCGCCCCCGCGGGCGCCCCGCCCGGGCGGAGGTGTTCCGGCTTCCCCCCCGCCGCCGGGGGGAGGTCGGCCTGATCGATCAGGGGGCCCCGGGCCGAAAGGACCGCGCGGCGCACCACGTTCCGGAGTTCCCGGATGTTGCCCGGCCACGTGTGGGCCGCCAGCCGGGCCATGGCCTCCGGGGTGAAGCCCGTCACCCCCAGGCCCAGCTCGTCCCCGGCCTCCGCCGCGAAGCGTTCGGCAAAGAACGGGATGTCCCCGGGCCGGTCCCGCAGGGCCGGGACGTGGATCTCGAACTCGCAGAGCCGGTAGTAGAGGTCCTCCCGCAGGCGGCCGGACGCCAGCTCGCCGCGGATGTCGCGGTTGGTGGCCGCCATGACCCGGACGTCGATCTCCACGGGCTTCTCGGCCCCCAGGGGCTGGATCCTCCGGTTCTCGACACAGGCGAGCAGCTTCCCCTGGACGGCGGGGGTCAGGTTCTCCAGCTCGTCGAGGAGCAGGGTCCCTCCCCGGGCCTGCTCGAAGAAGCCCGTGTGGTTCCGCTCCGCCCCGGTGAAAGCCCCGCGCCGGTGCCCGAAGAGTTCGCTCTCCACCAGCGTCTCGGGGATGCTCCCGAGGTCGACGCGGTGAAACGGGCCTCCCCGCCGGGGGCTGAGGTCGTGAAGGGTCCGGGCCAAGCGGGTCTTCCCGCTCCCCGTCTCCCCCGACAACACCACGGAGAAGTCGGTGGCCGCGACGCGCACCACGGCGTCGAGCATCTCGGCGGTGGCGGGAGAACTGCCGTAGGACTCCTGGAGGGAGGCCATCAGGTTCCGGTTGGCGGCCTGGAGTTCCTTCTGCCGGAGGAGCGGCCGCGCGCAGCGTTCCAGCGTCTCCTGGAACCGGCCGGAGTCCGGTGGTTTCGAGATGAAGCCGTCCACCCCGATGTCGATGGCCTCGATCAGGTAACGGGGCTCCGAGAAGGCGGTCATGATGATGATGGGCGTGTCCGGCGACTCCTTCTTCACCGCCCGAGACAGCGCCAGCCCGTCCATGCCGGGCATTCGGATGTCGGTGACCACGAGGTCCGGCCGGTGGTTTTGGAAGAGGGCGAAGGCGTCCCGACCGTTCGAGGCGGTCCAGACCGTGTCGAAGGTGAACCCCAGGAACTCGGCCGTGACGGTGCGGAGGTTCGGTTCGTCCTCAGCGTAGAGGACCGTCACGTCACGATAGGGGTTGCTCCCGGTTTTCCGGGTCATCGTATACCTCGCTTTCCCGCTGTGCGGGCAGGGTGATGGTGAAAACGGCCCCCTTTTCCCCGTTGACGGCCGTCAGGCTCCCGCCCAGGCCGATCTCCACGATGGTCCGGGCCAGGTACAGGCCGATGCCGGTCCCGCTGTGCTCGTCCTTGGTGGAAAAGTAGGGCTGGAACAGCCCCTCGAGGACCTCGGGCGTCATCCCGGTCCCCGTGTCCGTCACCGCGATGGATACCGACTCCGGGCCGCTGACGAGGGTCACGGCGATCGTTCCCTCGGCGTCGGGCCCTTCGACGACCCGCCGGAGGTTGACGGAATCCCGGGCGTTCATCAGCAGGGTGAGCAGGGCCTGCTTGAGCTCGTTGGGCTCTCCGAGGACCCGGGGGGGCCGCGTCTCGTCGACCGACACGACCACCCCGATGTGGTGCGCGCTCAGCTGGGGCTCCAGCATGGAGAGGGCATCCCGGGCGACGGCCGCGGCGTCGAAGACGCGCTTGTCCTTCGCCGGCTTGAGGAAATTCCGGAAGTCCTCGATGGTTCGCGACATGAAGTTGCACTGCGTCATGGCCTCGCTGACGGAGCGATCGACGAAGGCGTCGCTCAAGCGGCCTGTCTCGCTGGCCTTGCGGATGTTCTGCACGATCATCGCCAGGGTGGACAGGGGCTGGCGCCACTGGTGGGCAATGGCCCCGAGCATCTCCCCCATGGCGGCGAGCTTGGACTGCTTGAGCAGAATCCGTTCCTGCTGGGTCCGCCGGGAGATCTCCTCCTGGACCCGCTGCTCCAGGTACACGGTGAGTTCCTCCAGCTGGCGGGTCTTGTCGGCCAGGGCCGTTTCCGAGAGCCGGCGCTCGGTGATGTCGATCAGCGAACCGAGGACCGCCGGTTCGCCGTGGAAGACGATGCCCGCCATGTAGGCCTCGAAATAGCCCTGCCGGTCGAGGGCCCGTTTCGCCCCGAACTGGAAGTGCGCGGCGCGGAGTTCCCCGCTCGCCAGGCGGGCCAGTTTCTCCGTCAGCCGCTCCCGGTCCGCCGCATCGACGTTCTCCAGCAGGGGGTCGCGGCCCACCAGCTCCGCGCGGTCCCGGCCGATGATCTGGGCCATCTGGGTGTTCAGGTAGACGACCTTGCCCTTCTGGTGGATGAACACCCCCACCAGGGACTCCTCGGCCAGGCTGCGGAACATCGCCTCGCTTTCCCGAAGAGCGGCTTCCGCGGTCTTTCGCTCCTCCACCTCGCGCCGGAGGTCCGCCGTCCGGAGGTCCACCATGCGGGACAGGCCCCGGGCCCGCCGCCGGATGGCGAGGGTCCGCCAGCGGAATACCCCGAAGACGGCCAACGCCAGCACCACCACGGCCAGGACGATGAACCAGGGCGTCCGGTAGAAGTGGGGGGCGATGGAAACCCGCACCGAGACGCCGCCGGGGTTCCACACCCCGTCGCTGTTGCAGGCGGTCACCCGGAAGGTGTACTCCCCGGGCGGTATGCCGGTGTACTGGACGCTGCGATGAGGGTCGGGCCGCGACCAGCCGGTGTCGTACCCTTCCAGGCGATAACGGTAACGGACCTTGTCCCCCCCGACGAGGCAGACCGCGCCGAATTCGAAGGCGAGGTTGTGGGAACCGGCCCCCAGCTGGATCGGGGCGTTCGTCGGCACGGGACGGTCGTTCACCCGGACCTTCCGGATCCGGACCGCCGGGGGGTTCAGGTCGGGCTCGAAATCCCCCGGGTTGATTTCGGCGATCCCCCGGATGGTGGGGAACAGGAGCCGACCGTCAGGGAGCCGGAGGGCGGCCGGCTGGCTTCCGCCGTTGGTCTCCTCCGGGACGAGCCCCTCCTCGCGATCGATCCGGACCGCCCACAGTTCACGGCCGGGGTCGAGGGCGAACGCAAGCAGGTCCGGCTCCCGAACGGCGTAGATGCCCCGGTTGGTCCCCATCCAGAGCCACCCGCCGCCCGAGAGGAGCGAGGACACGATGTCGGTGGGGAAGCCCTCCCGGCTGGACAGGCGGACGGTCCGTCCGCCCGAGATCACGAAGAGGCCCCGGCCGTAGGTCCCCACCAGCAGGGTCCCGTCGGGGTACTCCCGGAACACGCGGACGTCGGCGCCCGCCAGGGCGGGGTGATCGCCTGCGGCCCGGATCCGGCCGTCTTTGATCCGGTAGGCCCCCCGGTCGATGGTGCCCACCCAGATCGTGCCGTCGCGTCCTTCCAGGAGGCTGATGACGGCGGTCCCCGGCAGGCCGTCGGCGGGGCCGAACGTCCGGGCGGCATCCCGGGGGTCGAAACGGGTCAGGGTCCCCGATTGGTCGCCCGCCCACACGTTCCCGGCCCGGTCCTCCATCAGGCAGCGGACCGTCAACGGGTGCCGGTCCGGCCCGCCCCGGAGCGAAATGAACCCCTCGCCCTCCTTCCGCCAGAGACCGTAGCGTTCCGTCCCCATCCACATCCGGCCCCGGCGGTCGCACAGGACGGCCCAGACGTACTGCAAGGGGATGGTACCGGGGGGGCGGGCCCCGTGCGCCCCCTCGACCGGTTCCCTTTCCCACGACGCCTGGGGGACCTCGGCCGTGATCCGGGCGAACCGCCCGTCTTGCCAGCGGACCGGGCCGCCGCCGTTGGTCCCCACGTAAACCCCGCCCTGGTGGTCGTCCGCCAGGGACAGGATGATCTCGCCGTCCCCGCCGAGCCCCGTGGCGTGCATCCGGACCAGGGGGCGCCCCACCCGCAGCAGCCCGACTCGCTCGAAACCGACCCAGAGGTTGTGGTCCGCGTCGGCCAGCAGCGAGAGGAACCGGCCGTCACCGCCGGTGGTGAGGATTTTCTCGGCCGCCCCCTCCGCCGTGACCCGGTAGAGTTCCGGGTCGCTTCCGACCCACACGACCCCGTCCGGGTCACAGGCCAGGGACCGGACGTTCTTCTTCTCGATGACGTGAACCGGCTTCTCCAGTCCTCGGGCGTCCAGCTTCCAGAGCCCGTCGGTCCAGCAGCCCAGCCACAGGTACCCCCGGGCGTCGGCCTGGACGATGCAGGCGTCGTAACCCGACAACTGGGCCGACGGCCCCCTCAGGACCCGTCCCTCCATGTCCACGGCCACGGGGTCCACCCCGTTCAGGAAGCTGACCCAGAGCCACCCGCGCGGGTCCGGGCTCAACCGGAGCACCTCCTGGCGGCCCCACGGGGCCGGGAGGGCGACAGGCCGGAAGCCGGCGGTCCCGCCCCGGGCCAGTCCGCGGTCGGTGGCGACCCAGAGGGTCCCCCGCGCGTCCTCGCAGAGGTCCCGGATACGGTTCCCGGGGAGCCCCGTCCGATGGTCGTACCGGGTCCACCGCCCCCCCCGGAGGTGCAGCAGCCCGGACGCCTCGCTCCCCGCCCAGAGATCGCCGTTGCGGCTCTCCACCACACTCAGGAGGCGGCTCGTGTTCATCCCGGGGGACGTGGTCTCGTTGAACACCTCGAACTCGCTGCCGTCGAACCGCGCCAGGCCCTCGAGGGTGGCGAGCCACAGAGACCCGTCCCGGGAGAGGCAGAGGTCGATGACGGAGTTGTTGGGCAGCCCCTGCTCGGTGGACCACAACCGGACCAGGGGGGAACCGGAGACGATGTCGATGCCGGGGATGTGTGCCGCGATGCCCCGGGGCAACACCCCCAGCGAGAACAGCATCACGAGCGTCCATCGAAAACGGCAGAGCATGCGTTGGTTCCATCCTCCTCGGAATTCCCGGGTCCTGACGACCATCATAGGAAGCTGCCGGTCAATTGGCAAGCGCTTTTTCGGCTGCCCCGCGGACTGCGGCGCGGCCCCGCGCAAACCACTCGGTTTCGGCATGCGGGAACACGGGGGTGCGAAGGGACGAAAGGACCAAAAGGACCAAAGGGACAGACGAAACCGGCGAGGCCGACGGGGCCTGCGCGGCCGACGAAGCCGAAGGGTCGAAGGGTGCGTGGGCCGACGGGGAGCTTGGGCCGATGGGGGCTTCGGCAGATGGGGTGCGTGGGCCGACGGGGGCTTGGGCCGACAGGGGCTTAGGCAGACGGGGTGCTTCGGCAGGCGGGGTGCTTCGGCAGGCGGGGTGCTTCGGCAACGGGGGCTTGGGGTGACGGGAAGCGCAAAGCCAGGCAGGTCTGCCTGCGACGCGCGGCGCCCCCCCCGCCGATGCTCCCTTTGTCCCCTGTTTGTCTCCGCCTTGTCTCCCCCGGCCGTCCCTTTGGTCCTTTTGGTCCTTCTGGTCCTTTCGTCCTTTCCGGCCACCGCCCGAGGGAGCCCCGGCGGGGGGAAAGCCGCCACCGGGCCTTCAACCCGCAGCCTTCCTCACCCAGCCCCCCGGTTTCCGCCAGGCCAGGGTAAGATAAAAAAACGCGGGGGTGGGAGCCCCCGCGTTGTCGTTGGAAAAAGTCCGGGCAGCCCTATTTTCCGGCCTGCATCCAGGTGAGGACGGGCTTGCGCGCCGCCTGGGTCTCGTCGAAACGGGTGTTGCGGACGTCCCGGGGGGCCGCGTGCAGGCCCTCGGGGTCCTCCTCCGCTTCCCGGGCGACGGCCTTCACGGCGGCGATGAAGGCGTCCAGTTCCTCCCGCGGCTCGGTCTCGGTGGGCTCCACCATGAACGCCCCGTGGACGATCAGGGGGAAGTAGACCGTGGGCGGGTGGAAACCTTTATCCAGCAGCCGCTTGGCGATGTCCATGGTGGTGACGCCCTTCGCCGACTGCTTCTGGTCGTTGAAGATCACCTCGTGGAGGGTCGGCTGGTCGTAAGGGAGGCTGAGCACGTCCCGGAGGCGGTGCCGGAGGTAGTTGGCGTTGAGCACCGCGTTCTCGGCCACGCCTCGGAGACCGTCCGAACCCAGGCGCAGGATGTAGGCCAGGGCCCGGATCAGCACGCCGTAGTTCCCGTAGAACGCGGACACCTTCCCGATGGTGTCGGGGCGCTGATAGTCGAGGAAGAGGCTTCCGTCGCCGTGAGCCGAGATCACGGGCACCGGCAGGAAGGGCACCAGCTCCCGGACCACCACCACGGGCCCGGCGCCCGGGCCGCCGCCGCCGTGGGGCGTGGAGAAGGTCTTGTGGAGGTTGATGTGCATCACGTCCACGCCCATGTCCCCCGGCCGGGCGACGCCCAGGAAGGCGTTGAAGTTGGCGCCGTCCATGTAGAGGAAGGACCCGTTGTCGTGGAGGAGCCGGGCGATCTCCCGGATGTTCTCTTCGAAAACCCCCAGGGTGTTGGGGTTGGTGACCATCAGGCAGGCGACGTCGGCGTCCAGGTGGGCCTTGAGTTCCTCGAGGTCCACGCACCCCTTGGCGTTGGACTTGAGGGTGACGGTCTCGTAGGCGCACAGCACCGCGCTGGCAGGGTTGGTGCCGTGGGCCGAGTCGGGGATCAGGACCTTCTTCCGGGGGTTGCCGCGGCGGGTCAGGGCGGCCCGGATGAGCATCATCCCCGTCAGTTCGCCGTGGGCGCCCGCGGACGGCTGCAGCGTCACGCCGTCCATGCCGGTGGCGGCCAGCAGGGCCTCCTCCAGCTCCTTCATGAGCTGCAGGCTCCCCTGGGTGTTCTCGTGAAGCTGGAGGGGGTGCGCCTCCGCCAGGCTGGCGATGCGGGCCACCTTCTCGTTCAGCTTCGGGTTGTACTTCATGGTGCAGGACCCCAGCGGGTAGAGGCCGAGGTCCACGTGGTAGTTCCAGGTGGAGAGGCGGGTGAAGTGACGGACCACGTCCACCTCGCCCAGTTCGGGGAAGTGGGGGATGTCGCCCCGGCGGAGGCCCTCCGGAACGGCGCTGGCCGGCGGAACGTCCAGGGCGGGAAGGCGGAGGCTGCTCTCGCGCGCGCCCGGCTTCTCGAACAGCAACGGTTCGTCGATGGAAATGGTTTTTCGTACGCGTTGGGTCATGGCCGCTTCCTCCCGCTACCGGCAGAATTCGGCGAGGGCCGACGCCAGCGCGTCGATCTCCTGCCGGGTGTTCATCTCGGTGACGCTCACCAGGATCTCCCGGGTCATCTCCGGGTAGAACCACTTCAGGGGCACGCCCGGGACGATCCTCCGCGTTTTGCAGTAGCGGGCGAAGGCCTGGGGGTCTCGCGGCAGCGTCAGGACGAACTCGTTGAAGAAGGGGCCGGTGAAACGTCGCTGCACGCCGGGCACGCGGGCGAGAACCTCCGACGCGTAGGCGGCCTTGGCGGCATTCTGTTCGGCCACGGCCTTCAGACCGGACCGGCCGGCATACGAGAGGTACACCGACGCCATGAGGGCGCAAAGCCCCTCGTTGGTGCAGATGTTGGAGGTGGCCTTCTCCCGCCGGATGTGCTGCTCGCGCGTGGAGAGGGTCAGCACGAAGCCGCGGCGCCCCTGGGTGTCGTTCGTCAGGCCCACCACGCGCCCCGGCATGCGCCGGACGTGGGCGTTGGTGGTGGAGAAGATCCCCAGGTAGGGCCCGCCGAACGAGAGCGGGATCCCGAAGGACTGCCCCTCGCCGGCTGCCACGTCGGCGCCGCACTCCCCCGGCGGCCGGAGGTAGGCCAGGGAGAGCGCCTCGGTGAAGGCGGCCACCAGGAGGGCCTTCTTCCCGTGCGCCGCGTCGGCGGCCGCCGGGAGGTCCTCCACCACGCCGAAGACGTTGGGCGACTGCACCACCACGGCGGCCACGTCATCCCCCAGCTTCGACTGGAGGGACGCCGCATCGAGGCGACCGTCGGGGCCCCAGGGCAGGGTCTCCAGCACGATCTCGAAGTTGCGGACGTAGGTGGACATCACCTCGCGGTAGAAGGGGTGGAGGCTGCCGGCCACCAGGACCCGCTTGCGGTTGTTGGCGCGGTTGGCCATGAGGACGGCCTCGGTTACGGCGGTGGCGCCGTCGTACATGGAGGCGTTGGTCACGTCGAGCCCGGTGAGCATCGAGACCATGCTCTGGTACTCGAAGACGGCCTGGAGCGTCCCCTGGCTGATCTCGGGCTGGTAGGGCGTGTAGGCCGTGAAGAACTCCGACCGTGAGATCAGGGCATCGATCACCGAGGGGACGAAATGCCGGTAGGCCCCCGCGCCCAGGAAGGTGGCGAACTCCAGGACGCCCGTGTTCAGGCGGCCCAGGTTCTGGAAGTGGCGGTCCACCTCGAGTTCCGATTTCCCTTCCGGCATGGGGAGCGGCCCCTCGAGCCGGACCGCCCCGGGGATGGACGCAAAGAGGGCGTTGACATCCGGCAGCCCCAGCTCCGCGAGCATGGCGGCCACCTCGCGCTGCGCATTGGGTATGTAGGCCATCAGGACTTCTCCACCTCCGCCAGGTACGTCTCGTACTCGTCGGCGGACATCAGGCCTTCCAGGTCCTTCCGGTCGGCCAGGCGAAGCTTGGCGATCCACCCTTCCCCGTGCGGGTCCTGGTTGACCAGCTCGGGCTTCTCGGTGAGGACGTCGTTCACCTGGAGCACTTCCCCGCCCACGGGCGAGTACACGTCGGACACGGCCTTCACGGACTCCACCGTGGCCAGTTTCTCGCCGACCTCCAGGGTTTTCCCGATGTCGGGCAGCTCGACGAAGACGATGTCCCCCAGCTCGTGCTGGGCGTGGTTGGTGATCCCCACCGTGGCGTCGCCGTTTTCAACCCGAACCCACTCGTGGTCCTTGGTGTAGAGAAAATCATCGGAATACATGGGGTTAACCTCCTCTAAAGTACGCCCGCCGAGCCGAGGCGGGCGGCATCTTTCCACCCGTACGCCCGCCGAGCCGAGGCGGGCGCTTTCGTTTTCAATCCGGGCGCGGCCCTCGGCTCGGGCCGCGTACTCAGTAGTTCCGTTTGTAGAACGGCGTGGGCACGACGACGGCGTCGTAGAGCCTGCCGCGGATCTCGACCTGGATGGGGGTCCCCGGCTGGGCGAGCGCCACGGGGAGGTACACCAGGCCGATGTTCTTCTCGAGATAGGGGGCGTACGACCCGCTGGTCACGTCCGACACCTTCACGCCGTCGGCGTAGACCGGGTAGTGGTCCCGGGCCGGGGCCTTGCCCGTCATCTCGAAGCCGGCGAGCTTGCGTTTGACCCCGGCGTCGGCCTGCTTCTGGAGCGCTTCCCGGCCGTTGAACTCGCCCTTCTTCAGCTTGCAGATCCAGCCGAGGTCGGCCTCGAGGACCGTGGTGGTGTCGTCGATGTCGTTGCCGTAGAGGGCCATCTTGGCCTCCAGGCGCAACGTGTTCCGGCAGGCCAGGCCGCAGGGGATGACCCCGAACGGCTTCCCGGTCTCCAGCAGCTTGCGCCAGATGCGGTCGGCGGGGCCCGGGGCGAAGTAGATCTCGAACCCGTCCTCGCCGGTGTAGCCGGTGCGGGCGATGATGGCCTCCTCGCCGTCCACCCTGCCCTCCCGGAACCAGTAGTACTTGATCGCGGAGAGGTCCACGTCCGTCAGCGGCTGGAGGGTCTCCAGCGCCTTCGGGCCCTGGATGGCGATCTGGGTGTAGGCATCGCTGCGATCCTCCACCCGGGCGTCGCCTTCCTTATGTTCCAGGATCCAGGCCACGTCCTTGCCCCGGTTGGAGGCGTTGACGCAGAGCATGAACTTGCGGTCGCTGAACCGGTGGACCAGGAGATCGTCCACGAAGGTCCCCTCCAGGGTCATGAGCCCGGAGTACTGGATCTGCCCGTCAGCCAGCTTCTCGGCGTTGTTGCAGGTGAGCTTCTGGACCAGCGCGAGGGCGTCCGGCCCCTCGATGAAGACCTCGCCCATGTGGGACACGTCGAAGAGACCGACGCGCTTGCGGACGGCCAGGTGCTCCTCCATGGTGGAGGAGAACTGCACGGGCATCTCGTACCCGGCGAAGGGAACCATCTTCCCGCCCAGGGAACGGTGCGTTTCCGTCAGGGGCGTTTTCTTGAGATTATCGATGTTCACGGGGACCTCCGGCTTGGGGATTCGAGTGTCGGGACAAGGGTGAAGCCTAGCACTCGGGGGTGTGCCTGTCAAGCGATTCGGCGGGGAAATCCGGGGGAGAAGCCGATGGGGGAGGTTGATAGGCTGTGGGCTGTAGTCCCTACGAAGTAAGATCTTTGGCAAAATGAGCAAGATTTGAGATCATCGGTGGGCTCCCACCGCTTTCAGAGCGGGGAAACCCGATGCGGGGACGGAGGAGGGAATCCCGGCAGCGTCGTCCGCATGCCACGGGGCTAAAATGCCCCACTGGTGCTGATCCGGTTCCGGAATCGACGTATCAGGTCTCTCGCAAAGACGCCAGGACGCAAAGCCTCGCAAAGGAATCCCCCTTTTCCGGTTCCGGTTTTGCGAGGCTTTGCGTCTTTGCGCCTTTGCGAGAGGTAAAGACCGCCTGTTATTTTTCTGGAGCGTCCGGATGATCCGTGTCCATCCGTGTTCATCCGTGGTTTCTTCCCGGTTTGTCCGGGTTGGGCTGCAGGTTCGGAGAGTGACCTATCGGCATCGGTATCGCTATCGGTATCGCGACGGGATCCGCGACGGTACAGGAAAAACTCCTGCCCGCCATGCGGCGTGCGACGCGCAGGCCCGGATCGCCGTTTTGACCGCGCCGCGCGGGCCGCCGGAGCGGCACGGCACTGACACGGCCTCGACGTCGAGCCTTGACAAAGGGCCCGCTTGCGGGTATGCTGGGGTCGTGTTCACGGCCACGGTTCCACCGCCCGCCGACCAGGGCGGGCACGGTTTTTCACGATGAGACCATGAGCGAAAAAGACCATCCGACCGATCCGGACGCCTCGGGCCCGGGGGGCAAACCCCGCCGGAGACCCCGTTCCGCGGCCGGGCCGGGCGAAACGCACCGCCACCCGCACACCGCCTGCCCCCTCTGCCGGGAGATCGCCGACCGATCATGGGCCCGGTGGAAGGCGGGGCAGATGCTGACCGACACCCTTCCCCGGAACCTCAAGTGCCTCCGGGTCCTGGGCGCCCCCTACTTCGACACCGACACCAGCCACCCCAACCACTGCCTGCTCGAGTGCCCCGACTGCGGGACCCTGTACGCGTGGCGTTTCGACTACGAGCACCGCGTCGACGGCTCCGAGGACGAGATCACCCTGACCCGCCTGAGCCGCCAGGAAGGCGCCCGGCGAACCGCCGTCGCCCTCAGCTACATCCGGAAGCTGGCGGCCGACTTCACCGAGAAGGCCCCCGCCCACCTCGAGGCCCTGCTCGACGCCCCCCGCCACCCGGTGAAGGTGGACCGCGCGGCCCGCTTCTTTGCGGAAAACCGGCGGAAGGGATGCGACATCACCCCGGCCATCCCGGCCCTGACCCAGGCGCTGGGGGTGATCAACCGGAACAGCGACGCCTTCGTCACCATCATGTCCACGCTCTCCGCCCTGGGCGCCCAAGACCGGCAACGGCTGGACGCGGTCCGGGAGGCCCTCGGGGCCCGGGGCCTCGACAAGGACCCCCACCTCCAGGCCATGCTGAGCGGCTGCGAGAACACCCTCCGGTCCAACTGCCCCGTCTGCCGGGCCCTCCCGGACTCCATCACCTTCCGGGCCCTCTCCGCCGAGTTCCCCGAGGCGGCCCGCCGGATCGAGGCCATCGGCCCGCACATGCGGCGCTGCCCACAGTGCTGGACCTACTTCTACATGGAGTGGGACGACGCCCCCTTCGTGGACGAGGCCAACAGCGACAAGATGCTCTTCCGGCTCCACCCGGAGCAGTCGGACATCGTGACCCCCTTCTTCGAGTCCCCTTCCCCGGAAGTCCTGGACGGCCTCGCGTTCTACCTCGAGCAGATGCAGCTCACGGGCGAGGACATCTCGGGCCGGGTCCAGGCCGTCCTGCTGGCCCTCCTGTGCACCTTCACCACCACGGTGGCCGACCTCCGGAAGCTCGCCTACCGTTCCCTGGAGCGGTTCGTCAAGGGCGGGCCCGAACGCGCCGGCCGCGTCCTCGACCTGCTCGACCGTTACGACGAGGTGACGTGGCGGGCGCGGATCGACAAGACCGCCCCGGAGATCCAGGGCCTGGTCTGGCGCTGCGAGGCGGTCCTGCAGCGTCGCACCGCCGCCGGGGGCGACAAGCGGAAATCCCGCGCGCCCCTCAAGGACAAAACCCCCGAAAAGTGCCTCTTCTGCGGGGCCCCCCTCAAGCCGGGGGACACCATCTGCCGCGCCTGCCTCCCCGAAACCCCCGACCGCTGACCCCTTCGTCTGTCCCAACCTGGACAAACCGGGGAAGGCACCACGAAATACACGGAATACACGAAGGGCTTCCGGGCCTTTGCGAGAGAGCTTCCGAAAGGCGGGGCGATCCGGTTTTCTTTGCGAGCTTTGCGCCTTTGCGAGATCAGGATCCGGGCCGGCGCTCACCCGGCGCAAAGCGTGCGAAGGGTCACCACGGGGATGTCAAGATTCATCGGGGATTACGGAAGCGGGCGGGGAGGAAACGGCGGGTTTCCGGGAAGCCGAAGACGACGGCCAGGGCGCCGAAGACAACCCCGAAAGCCGCCAGGGGGGCGAGGGACCCCGGCAGGGGGTGCCAGCCGGCGCACAGCGGCCGCAGCAGCCAGCCGGCGGCGGCCCCCGCGGCGGCGCAGGCCAGCAACTCGCCCAGGAACGCCCAGGGGACCGGCACACGGCCGATCTGTCTTCCCAGGGCGCGCTTCAAGCACAGGAACTCGACCCACCCCACGATTCCCGCCGCCGTGGTCAGGCCCGCCACGCCCCACCGGGGGTCCAGGCCCAGCCGGCCGGGCACCCAGAGGGCGAGGGGGACCCCGAGGGCGACGGACAGGCCGACGCGCAGGACCGAGAAGCGCAGCGGGGTCCGCGTGTTCTTGAAGGCGTAGAACACCGAGGCCAGGAGTCGCCCGAAGGTGGTGGCCGGGAGCCCCACGGCCGCACCTGCCAGGATGCCCCAGACGTAGACGGCGTCGGCGCGGGTGAAGCGGCCGGTCTGGTAGATGGCGCCCGAAACGAGGTCACCCAGGGCGAGCAGGGCCACCGAGGCCGGGACGATGAAGAATCCGATGCGCCGCAGGGCGGTGCCGATGCGCCGTCTCAGCGCCTCCCGGTCCAGGGAGTCCGCCCCCGCCTCCTCGGACAGGACCGGCAGTTCCGCCGCGGAGACCGACATCCCGAAGAGGCTGACGGGCAGGAGGTAGAGGGTCTGGGCGTAGGCCATGGCCGCCACCGCGCCCGTCGGGAGGAGGCTGGCGAGGAGGGAGTCCACGTAGGCGCTGATCTGGACGGCCCCCCGGCCCAGGAAGACCGGGACGAAGTTGCGGATCACCGTCCGCACGTCGGCGATCCGGGCGTTCAGCGTGACGCGGAGCCCCCTCAGGCAGCGCACCACCCCGGGGACCTGCACCAGGAACTGGAGGAGGCTCCCCGCCACCGAACCCCAGGCGACGAGAACGGCCAGCCGGTTCTGCGGGTTGCCGCCCCCCGCCACGAGCACGGCGATGATGGCCGCGTTCCAGATAACGGGGGCCGAGTAGGAGAGGAAGAATTTCCGGTGGCTGTTGAGGATCCCCAGGCACCAGGCCGACACCACGAAGAGGCCGGCCCCGGGGAAGAGGACCCGGACCAGGAGGATCGCCAGTTCCCGCTTCTCGCCGGTGAAGCCGGGCGCGATGGCATCGATGAGCCAGGGCGTCGCCAGGACCCCGACCGCCACCAGGAGCGCGGTGAGCAGCGAGAGCAGCCCGAGCACGGCCCCGGCCACCCGCTTCGCCTCTTCCCGCCTCCCCTGGCCGACGAGCCCCGCGTAGACCGGGATGAAGGACGCCGAGAGGACCCCTTCCCCGAAGAGGTTCTGCAGGAAGTTGGGGATCCGGAAGGCCGCCCGGAAGGCGTCGGCGGCATCGGAATTCCCGAAGTAGTGGGCGAAGACCCGGTCCCGGATCAACCCGGCCACCCGGCTGAGGAGAATGCCCGCGGCCACCCAGAACGCAAAACGGCCCGTCCCGCCCTGGGACGGGTTCCGCGGGGGGTCCGCCTTTTCCGGGTCCGCCGCCATCGGGGCCACCTCTCCTTGAATCTGACAATAAGCCCATAATATAGAAAGGCTTATATTGACACCGACGCCGGATTATACTATGATGGGATTTGCGTTTCCAGTTCTTTCACCCCCGAGGGCCACAATCGCTGGAAACCGTTCAACATTCGTCGTCAGGGAGGAGCATGGAATGAGACTGGGCGATATCGCCGCCGCCATCGACGGGACCCTGACCTCGGGGGCCGAGGTCGAGATTCGGGGGATGCGGAGCCTGGAGCGGGCCGGCGAGGGAGAGCTGGCGTTTTTGACGGACGACCGGCACCTGACCGAGGCCCACCGGTCCGGGGCCTCCGCCTTCATCGTCGGCCTGCGCACGGAGGAATGGGGGAAACCCCTCATCCGCTCGAAAAACCCCTACCTTGCCTTCGCCCGGTCCCTGGGCCTTTTCTACCGCCAACCGCTTCCCGAGGGGCCCTTCGTGCACCCCACCGCCGTGGTGGACGCGAGCGTGACCCTGGGGGACGGTTGCTACATCGGGGCCCACGTGGTGATCGACGCGGACGTCAGGCTGGGTTGTCGTGTCCGGGTCCTGCCCAACTCCACCGTGTACACGGGGGCGGTCCTCGGGGACGACGTCCTGGTACACTCCAACTGCGTGATCCGGGAACACTGCGTTCTCGGAAACCGCGTCGTCCTCCAGAACGGCTGCGTCATCGGGGGGGACGGTTTCGGCTTCGCCCCGGACGAGAAGGGCGTCTACCACAAGATCGTCCAGGCCGGGAAGGTCGTCCTGGGCGACGACGTGGAGGTCCAGGCCAACACCTGCGTGGACCGGGGGACCCTCGAGGACACGGTGATCGGGCCAGGCACCAAGCTGGACAACCTCATCCAGGTGGGCCACGGCTGCGAGGTCGGGCGGAACGTCGTGATGGCCTCGCAGTCCGGCCTGGCGGGGAGCACGATTCTGGGCGACCGCGTGATGGTCGGGGGGCAGTCGGGGGTGGCGGGCCACTGCCGGATCGGCAACGGCGTGATGATCTTCGCCGGGAGCGGTGTCGCCGGGGACGTGGAGGACGGGAAGAAGCTCTGGGGGTGGCTGGCCACCGATCAGAGGGTCTACCGTCGTGCCGTGCTCCTCTTCCCGAAACTCCCGGAGATCAACAACCGCCTCCGCCGCCTCGAGGCGAAACTGGATGGCCAGGAAGGTGACCATGAACAATGAGATCACGGGCAAGGACGTCCTCGAGACGCTGACCCTCGTCCACCAGGGAGGCCGGACGGGGCACCTGTCGGTTCCCGAGGGCAACGGCATGCTCTGCCTCGGCCTTCGCGAGGGGAAGTTCGTCTCCATCAGCGCCAAGTTCCTGGACGCCCTCCATCTCCCGGTCAACCCCGCCGGGGACGCCGGCAGCGCCCCGTGCGGCGACCCCCTCGCCCCGCTCTGCCCCAGCAAGTCCCTGGCCCCGATCCTCACCGACTTCCTGGGGAAGCTGGTGGGGGACCTGAGCCGGCTCGGGGTCAACCCCATGATCCGTTTCACCGAGGGCACGGTGGTCCTCCCGGCCGAGTGCTTCCCCATCCCCGTCTCCGCCATCCTTTCCCACGTGTTCGCCCGGACCATCCCCCTCGCCGAGGTGGAGCGGAAGATCGGCGACCAGAACAAGCGGGTCGGGCTGCTGCCCGACTACATGGGCCGGGCCTCGAAGATCATGCTCTCCTCCCAGCAGGCCTTCCTCCTCACCCGGCTCCAGGAGGGCCTGTCCTTCCGCGACCTCGTCCTCTCCTCCGGCCTTCCCGAGGAACAGGTGATCCGGGCCCTCCTCCTGTTCCTCTCCTTCGGGATCATCCGGGAACTGGCCCCCGCGCCCCGCGAGAAGACCGGCCCGCTCCGGGGCCCCGCCCCCGGCCCTCCCCCGTCGCCCGCGCCGGCGGCGCCTGCCCGTTCCCGGGAGACGGTCTCCACCGAGCCGCCCCGCCCGGCGCCCACGCTGTCAAGCCCGACGCCCGCCCACTCCCCGGTGGCGCCCTCCGCGGCCGCATCGACGACCGCCAAGTTCATCATCGTCCCCCCCGAACTGCTCGAGGAGATCGAGGACCTGTCCCTCTTCGCCGGCCAGTCGGATTATTATGCCCTCCTGGACGTTTCGCCCCACGCCGAGACCGGCGAGATCAAGAAACGCTTCGTGGAGCTGACCAAGAAATTCCACCCCGACGTTTTCCAGCGCTACGGCAACCCCGAACTGACGAAGAAGGTGGACACCATCTTCGCGGCCATCACCGAGGCCCACGAGACGCTGAAGGACACCTCAAAGCGCGCGTCCTACCACGAGCGCTTCCCCGAGTTCTGCAAGCCGGGCCGTGTGCGCTCGGCCGTGAAATCGCCGGCCCCGCCCGCCGCGCCCTCCGCAGCGGGCCCCGCCGCCGGGGCTTCTCCCGGGACTTCTCCCGGTTCTGCCGCCCCCCCCGGGGCCCCGCACAAGGAGAAGGCCTACGAGAGCCTCGAGCACAAGGCCCAGCAGCACTTCCTCCACGGGAAGGACGCCTTCAAGCGGAAGCAGTTCCACGAGGCCCTGGAGCATTTCCGGGAGGCGGTCCGCGTTTCGCCGGAGAAAGCGGAGATCCAGTACATGCTGGGCAAGACCCTCGCGATGAACCCCCAGAAACTCAAGGAAGCCGAGGAACGGCTCCTGAAGGCGGCCGAACTCAGCCCGAAACGCGCGGAGTTCCTCATCGAGATCGCCATGTTCTACGACAAGGTCAACCTGAAGAACCGCGCCCGGCGCTACTACGAGCTGACCCTGGAGGCCGACCCCAAGAACGCCATGGCCAAAAACGCCCTGGGTATCAAGGACAAGAAGCCCTTCGAACTCAAGAACCTGATGAAGATCGATCTGAAGAGCCTGTTCAAGAAGAAGTGAGCGGCGCGTAGAAAGCGAGCACCGAGTCGCCCTGCCGGACCTCCCGGACCCTCCCCAGGGGGCCGACCCGCTCCGGGAGCACTACCTTCTTGAAGTGGTTGGCCGCCAGCAGGCCGTCCGCCGCCAGCAGGCCGTGCGCCCCGACCAGGGCCAGCGCATGCTCGTAGATGCCGCGGAAATAGGGCGGGTCGAAGTAGACCAGGTCGAAGGGGACCTTCTCCAGCCCAAGTCGTGGAAGTTCGCGGAATAAATCCCCGGTGATCAGCCGGGCCCCTTCCGGGACCCCGCAGATTTGAAGGTTCCTGCGGATCAAGGCTTCCGCCTGCCGTCCCGAATCCAGGAATACCGCTTCCCGGGCGCCGCGGCTGAGGGCCTCGATCCCCATGGACCCGGTCCCGGCGCAGAGATCGAGAAAACGCGCCCCGGGGACCCGCTCCTGCACGATGTTGAAGTAACACTCCTTCAGGCGGGAGATGGTGGGTCGGATCTCCAGGTCGGCGGGGGCGTGGAGCCGGCGGCCCTTGAACCGGCCGCCGATCACCCTCACCGTTCGCTCCCGTCCGAGAGGTCCGTCTCGGCCGGGGTCGTCGGCTCCGTCTCCGTCGCCTCCGGAAGGCGGTCCGCGGGGAGCGGGGTGTCGGGCGGAGCGGGGTCGCTGAAGCCCTGCAGTTTTTCAAACCAGGTCTTCACGTCGGCGTACTGGGGCAGCGAACACGGCCGGTAGTCCCACTCCTGGAAGGTGAACGTGAAAAATCCGTTCCACCGCATGATCTCGGAGTAGCCGCTCCCCTTGCACCGCCAAGGGACGCTGACCTCGTTGGGCAGGGTGCGGAAGTCGAGTTCGCATTTGAACTCGAAAAGTTTCTTCAGTTTCGAGTCCAGGGCCTCGAAGTTGTGGAGCCGGGTCACGGTGAGGCGGACCGGACGGCCGGTGTCCGGCTCGACATGGAAAACACCTTCCACCAGCGGCTTTTTCTCGGCGCCGGGCAGGGGCAGAAGACGCAGCATCCGCGTTTCCCGGCCGCTCACGCTGGAGGCGCCGAGGTCCATGATCTCGTAACTGGACACCAGTTCGGGGTAGAGCGGGAAGAAAACCAGCTCCAGAAACCCGGGCGCGCCGAAGACGTTCCTGCTGCTGGGGCGGACTTCCTTGGGTTTCATGTTGCCGTCGGTGTCGTACACCAGGCGGGCGATGACCTCGCCCTTCGGGGTGGGGCTGACCAGGGCCACGGACAGGCGCCGGTAGAAGGGGACGTTCCCCGCGGCCTCGGCGCTGCGCCCCTTGAAGCGCTCCATGTAGAAGCGCTGGTAGTAGTCGGAACGGTCCCGGAACCAGCTTCCCCGGTGGAGACACTGGGACAGGTTCCGGACGAGGTCGCTCAGCGGGAGCGCCTCGGCGGCGTCCACCCAGGAAACCCCCGTCGCGACGGCGATCAGGAGGACGGCTTTTCTCAGAATTCCCTTTTGCATGTTGACCCTCGCAGCAAACGTAAAAGCGGCATTATAGCACCCGGCGCCGATTCTGCAACGCCTTTGCCGTAGATGGGCAGCCGCGATCGGATCTTCGCGCTCCCGTGTGCCGGCATCGCCACCTCCGCTGTTCCGTCACACTTGCGTTCTCTGCGTTCTTTGTAGTTGAATCGACTTTCTCGAAACCGCCCGCATGGCATCCTTGCGGGACGCTCGCCAGAAGGGTCACCCGCCCAATTCGCCTTTGCATTCGGCGTCCCGCGCAACGGCGCCTTCCGGCAGAAGGCGCGTACACCCGGAGGCGCTCAGGCCCGAGCCAGGACCCGGCGGGCCAGTTCCGGCATGGTCCGGCCGAAGGGGCCCTGGATGAAGATATCGGTCAGAGAGTGGGTAAGGGAGGTCTCCTCCAGGTTCATCTCGATGTTGTCGATGTTCTGCGTGACGACGGTTTGGAGCCTCCCGGCCTCCTCCAGCGCGGCCATGGCGCGGTGGCCCTCGTTGGGCGCCGCATCCCCGAAGGAAACGATCAGTTCCCTCACGAAGGTCCAGATCTTCTCGGGGTGACGGTGAAAGCCCCCGATGTGGGCGTAGACCGTCGGGTCGTAGCGGGTCCAGAGCCCGTCGGCGGAGCGGAAGTCGGGGAGCCCCGACTCCACCGAGACGCCGGCGCCCGTCAGGGCCGCCGTGTACGGGGAGGCGAGGAGCGCCTCCGCCGCCCGGTCCAGCGCGTCCGATCGCGTCGTGCTTGCAGCGGTGCTCATGGGCTCGCTCATCCTCCATGGGCGGGGCCGGCAAAAAAAAACCCCGCCGCGGGGCGGGGTTCGGAAGTATCACGTCCGCGTCAGCGGACGGGCACAGCGGACATGAAGACGGAGGCCACGTCGCCGAAGAGCATGAAGGAGTACACTTCGACGTCCGAGGTGATCTTCACGAAACCGCCGAACTGGGTCACGTTGAAGGTCGGGTCGATGGCCGACACCATGTTGATGAAGCGGTTGCCGGGGGCAATGTTCACCGTCGCCTGGCCGACCTCGGCGAAGGTGGTGGCGTTGTAGAGGGTCACGGTGACGTGGGCCGTCCGGTCCTTGCTGGGGTTGACCATGGCGATGCCGGTGTAGTAGGTGACGTTGTTGATGGTCCCCAGGGCGACGTGGTCGAAGTAGGTCTGCCGCTTGGCACTGGCAGTGGACATGAGCGGGAGGCTCGACAGGATCGTCCCGTTCTGGGCGTCGCCGAAGGTCACGTTGCCGACCAGGCCCTTGTCGCTCTCCACCTTGAGGTAGCCGGTGACGGCGTTGGTGGCGGTCAGGGGGTCGGGCAGGCCGAACAGGGTGTGGGCCTGGATCCGGAGCTGGGCGCCCGGCTGGATGGTCCGCGTGGCGGCGGTCACCTGCTCGGCGCCGGTGTTGTTGTAGAGGCGGAAGGTTACGTTGGCCGCCTCGGTGCCCGGGTTGACCACGTTGATGTCGGTGAACCAGCGGATGCCGAGGAGACCCGTCTCGATCTGGGGGGCGAACAGGATGTTGGACATCAGGTTCCCGTCCATGGCGGCCAGGACGGCCATGGCGTTGGTGTTGCCGAAGGTTTCCAGGCCGGTGGCCGCGCCGGAGGTCAGCGTCACGTCGAAGTAACCGTCACCGGCCAGGGTGTTGGCGGGGAAGGTCGCCTCGTACATGCCGTGGGCGGGGACGTTGATCGGGGTGGTGCTGAACACGGACGCGTCGGCGTTCATCACCTCGAGGGTCCCGGCGGCCGGCGTGGCGGACGGGTTGACCACCGTGACCTTGGTGTCACGGGTGGCTTCCTTCCAGAGCAGCGGGAAGATCAGGCGGGAGGTGGAGATGTGGCTGACGTCCACGCCGTCCATCTGGGTCACGGAGGCCCCGACGAGGTGGCCGAGGAGGAAGAAGCCGCTGATGTTGTGGACCGGCGACTCCACGTCGATCCAGCCCTGCTCGATGTTGAGGGCGGCGGAGGCGCCGAAGAGGTTCTCCGCCATTCGGACGTACTGGTTGTTGGCGGGCAGCGGGGTGGCCAGGGTGTTGGGGTTGACCATCCCGGCGGCGGTGATCAGCGCCCCGGTGGCGTCGTACGCCCGGAAGGTCATCGCCGCGGCCGCCGCGGACTCGTTGACGAGGGTCACGCCCTGGAAGTCCAACACCGAACCCGAGGACTTGGAGACGAACGCCGGGAAGATCAGGTGGTAGTTGTTGGTCCCCGCGCCCACGTTCAGGGTCGTGTTCTGGTCGTTGTAGGTGATCAGGGCGGGCCCGCCGCCGTGGCCCGGGTCGTAAGTGGACGCCAGGGAACCCTCGTGGTCCGTCCGGGCGGAGTTCACGTTGAACAGCATGCTCCCCGCCTCGGTCAGGCCGAAGGTGAGGGTGGCCACGTGGACGTTCCCCGTCGGCACCCCGGCGGAGGTCTGGGCGTTCACCACCGTGACGAACCCGCGGGCGTTGGCGCGCGGCAGGTCGGTGTAGGTGATGTTCCCGGTGAACTGGGAAGCGGCGCCCTTGACCACGGTTTTCAGCTGCATGCGCGTGTTGTCGAAGGCGACGGGGACGCAGAAACCGCCCAGGGCGGCCGCCGTGGAACCGGAATTGGTGACGCCGGTCAGGTTCACGTAAACCTCGACCGTGATGTCCTCCCCCATGGTCGGGGAACTCGGGGTGATGTTCAGGGTCACCGCGGCAGCGGGTGTGAACGGCCCCGATTGTGCGGGCACGAGGGCGGCACAGAACAGGAGCAGGAACAAAACGGCCAGGTTCTTTTTCATACGATCACCTCGCAAACGAGATAAAATTCATTATACAAAAAATCCGAACGAAGCAATATCGTTTTTTTACTCGGTGGGGAGTGCGCCCGCGAACGGGCCCCGGGGAACCCGCAGGCCGGTTTCTGAACCGCCGCTTCCGCCCACCACGGGGGGGAGCGGCTTCCGCCCGAAGGTTAAACCCGGCAGCCGTCAAACGGTTTCATCCCCTCCCGATCCTCCGATCACGTCTTCTTCACCTTGGCGGAGAACTTCACCTTGTTCTCCTTCCGGTCGATGACCGCCTGGAACTCCACGGCGGGACTCTTGTACTTTCCACACAATTCCGATGTTTTCACCTGCAGAAGGTCGAAAAATTTCTCGAAGTCCGTCTTGAAGGGTTGCCCGCTCACGGAGAGGTGGGCATCCTGGATGAACTTGAAGAACTCCCTGGCCTGGTCCCGGTGCCGGGCGGGGTCGTCGGTCACGAAGGTGAACTCGTCGCTGGGCTTGTCCGCCTCGGCGGCCTGGGTCAGGCCGCGGTCGATGAGCTGCTGAAGCTCCCTCTCGTCCCGGAGGATGCCCTTCTCCTCCTTCTCCGCCGTCTTCTTCCGCCAGAGTTCCCGGTAGGCGTTGTAACGCGCCACCAGGGTGTTGAAGCGGAACTTCTGGGCAAAGGTGTAATGCTGCTCCTCCAGCATGCGCTGGATGAGGGTCTCCAGGCTCTGCCGCAGGTTGAGGGGCGGCGTTTTCTTGCCCCCGACGAAAAACACGTCGTACTCGATCTTGAGGACCCGGATCCTCTTTTCGAAGTCGTTGAGCATTTCGTCGATGGTGGGCATGGTTTCCGCCGCCGCTGTTTGAATCCAGTCTAACCGAGCACCGCGATTGAAGTCAAGGCCGCACCCAGAGGGTATCAGAATTCCCTCCGGCCGACAATGCCGAAAAATCATCGATTCCATGGGACAAATCGCAGTTGCCGCCCGGTTCGCATCCCGTCCCCGTTTCCGTTCCTCAAACGATTGGACGGCCCGATCCATCTTTCTCCCCCCTCTTGCGGCCGGACCGTATCGCGCGATCAAATCGTGACGACCTCTCGCAGCTGAAGTGCAAGATCCACCGCATCGACGCGGCCGTCCATGTTCAGGTCCGCCTGGGTGGCGAATTCGGTGAGGAAGGCCGTGCTGCCGGACAGAAATGCGTTCAGGAGCATGACATCGGCGGCTTCGACGCAGCCGTTCCCATCCAGGTCCCCCGGGATCAGCGTAAGGGACAGAACACCTCCCCCGGAGGTCCCGGCGAGGAGTCGGGCCGGATTCGCGGGATCCATCCGGATCACATCCACCGAATGGTTGTTCAGACCCCGGTCAAAGACCGTCCACCGGCAGCCTCCGTCGACGCTTTTCCACATGCCCTTGTCGGTCCCGGCGTAAATCACGTTGGAACGGGACGGATCCACGAGCAGTGAATTCAAGAGGCCGTCGGAGGGGAAGTCGGCGCATACCTTCTGCCAGGGGCCATCGCCACTCCACCGGCAGAGGGCATTCTTCGTCCCGGCGTAGAGGATGCCATGGTCGGAGGGGTCGAGAGCGAGAGACAAGATGCCCTCCTGGGGCAGCCCGGCACTCATGGAAGTCCAGGTGTTTGCCCGATCCCGGCTCCGGTACACCCGGCTCTGATCGTAGGGGGGCAGTAAGCCGTTCCAGACGGCATAGACGATGGATGGATCAACGGGGTCGATCAGGATCGTGCCGACAATCCCAACACCCCAGTCCGGGCTGGCAGCAGACCATTGCCCGCCGCCATCCAGGCTTTTAAAAACCCCTTTGAATCCCCCCACGTAGAGAGTCCCGGGTGATGACGGGTCAAGGGCCAGGCAGGAAGGCAGCGCCCACTCCGGCAAACCGGTGCTCGCGGTGTTCCAGGATGCCCCGGCATCATTGCTCCGGAAGACACCCTGAATCGAAGCCGTGTAGATGAACGACGGGTTCGTGGGGTCAGCCACCACCGAGGCGAGGTTGAATTCCGTCAACCCCTGGCTGGAGGGAGCCCAGCTTTCGCCCCCGTCTACGCTCTTGAATATCCCTTCCCCCCATGTTGCGGCGTAGACCGTCGATGGGGATTTCGGGTCGAAGGCAAGGTCGAGGATCGTCGTGGCCGGAATGCCGGCATCGGAACTGCTCCAGTTGTCGCCCTCGTCCATCGACTGGAAGAGTCCCCCGTCGGTCCCGGCGAAGAGCCTGGCGGAATGGGTTGTGTCGATCACGTTGATCGACAGGGATCTGAGGCCGTTATTGGCCGAAACCCAATGATCGCCACCGTCCGTGCTCCGATACAAACCCAGCGTGCGTGTCCCCGCATAGAAAATCCCGGGCGATCCGGAGGGAACCGCCAGCGAATCGATAACCGTGAAAGGGATGCCGACGCCGGCGGGTGACCAATGGCCGCCTCCGTCGCTGGTCTGGAAGAGCCCCGAGGCCGTTCCCGCATACAGAACAGGCTGCAGGGACGTCGAGCCTCTGGTTGTGGACCTGTCCATGACCAGGGTCTTGATGTCCATGGACAACAGATTCGTGTTGACCGGCACCCAATTGGCGCCGCTGTCGAGGGTCTTCAAGACACCGTTGGAACGGGTGCCCGCGTAGAGCGTGGCCGGGTTGTCCGGATCGATCACCAGGGACGTGACCCGAAGCTCGGCAAACCCTTCCGAAATCAGATCCCAGGTCATGCCGCCGTCATGGCTCCGGTAGATTCCCGACATTGCCCCACTGCACGTCCCGAGATAGAGGGTGCCGGGTATGACAGGATCGAAAACCAGGGCTTCGATGGACATGTTCGCAAACCGGTCAGCCAGAACGCTCCAACTGGCGCCGGAATCGGTGCTCCAGAGGAGGCCGGCGTCGGGAACCGAGGCATATACGATGGCCGGGTTAAACGGGTTGAAGGCCAGGCACGTCACCTCCGGCTTGACATCACCGAGATCGACCGCGGCCCAGGAGTGCCCGCCGTCGTGGCTCCGAAACAAGCCCTCCGGAGAGGTCGAGGCGAACACTGTCTCCGGTGCGGCGGGCGAGACGGCCAGGTGCGTGATCACTCCCCCCCAAGGCCCGTTCCCGTTCCAGAAACTGTTGCCGGCCAGAAGATCCCCGCCAGGGACCGCAATGAAAATCCACAACCAGATCATGAATTTACCAAGTCTCATCAGCGTTCCTCCTTCCCTTGAACCCGATGCACCCATCCTTTGCGCAACCGCTGCCGCCGGGGAGCGGCGAGAGCGTCAACCGCCAGGCCTGTCCCGGTGGGGCCGCTTCAGGTGAAGCCCCTTGTCGATTAAAAACTAATCGATCCATCTCTGAAGCAAAAGTGGATTTTTTACCGAACAACTGGGAGAAATCACCGGTCTTCTCCTCACCTCATCCGCAAGCCGCGCGGGTGATCCCCTTCATGTCAAAGAAGCGGAAACGGATTCCGCCGCGTCACTCCTGCAGGCGGATCCCCCCGTTTGCGCCCGACGGCGCTCCCGGGATCGCCTCCCGCGTTCTCCCGGGGTGCCGGCGGCCTGAATCCGACTCGGACGTTGCACCCGGGAGGTTCTCACGCTATCATCGGGACGGCGGTCACCGTGACGCCCCAGTCGGCAAGCACCGGCGCTTCCCCGGTTGCAGGGCCGCCGATGGTGCGGGCCCTTCGAAGTAAGATCTTTGGTAAAATGAGCAAGATTTGAGATCGTCGGTGATCACCCACCGTTTTCGGAGCAGGGAAACCCGATGAAGGGACGGAGGGAATCCCGGCAGCGTCGTCCGTCAGGCCCCAAGGCTAGAACGCCCCGCTTGTGCCGATCCGGGTCCGGAATCGACGTCAAAGGTCTCTCGCAAAGACGCCAGGATGCAGAGCCTCGCAAAGGGATCCCCTTTTTCCGGTTCAGGCCTTGCGAGGCTTGGCGGCTTTACGTCTTGGCGAGAGATTGAGACCGCCTGTTTCTTTATTCTGGAGCGTCCGGATGATCCGTGTCCATCCGTGGTTTCTTTCCGGTTTGACGGGTTCGCAAAAAGTCGGAAAACGAGCGGGAAAGTGCCTGTAAGACTTTTGCTCGAGCCATCACCCGGAGGATGATGGTACTTTTTACGACCGCATCAAGGATTGAAGGGAGGATCAGGACGTGGAACTTCCCCGACGCGACCGCGGAGACGAACTGCTCAAGCCGGGGGAGATGACCCGGCTCCGGGAGCGGCTCCGCCGGGTCGCCCCCGCGCACGGACTGAGGTCGGTGGTCGCGTTCGCCTTCGACCCCCGGAGCCGGATGCTGCCCTACCTCTACGCCGACACGAAGATGGCCCCCGCGGGTGTCCGGGCCGTCGGCGCGGCGCTGCTGGACTCGGGCTTTGAGCGCACACGCATCGTCCTGGGGCAGTGGAACCCGCGGTTTCGGCCCGCGATGATGCGCCTGGACGGGGCCGTCCCCGACCTGTTCCTCGTCTCGGGCGCCCTGCTCCACGCCGCACGGCTGGAAGCGATGATCCGCGACGCCGGCCGCATCGAGGCCGGGCAGCGGCCCCTGGTCGTCGCCGGGGGCCCCCGGGTCATCTACGAACCGTGGAGCGTTTTCGGGGCAAACCCCGACGACCCGTGGGGGGCCGACGTCGCCGTCACCGGCGAGGAGTACGTCCTCCTGGAACTGCTGGAGGTCCTGCTGTCGTTCCGCGCCGGGGGCGAGCCCCTGCGTTCGGCCTTCCGTCGCGCCCGGGACGCCGGCGCCCTCGACGGGGTGCAGGGCCTGGTGTACGCCCGGACGGACGCGCACGGCCGGATCGGGGAACTGGTGGACACCGGCGTGCAGCGCCTCCTGGGCGACCTGGACGAACTGCCCGACGTCACCCTGGGGTACCGGGCCCTGGAGCCCCCGGGTTCCCGGCCCACCCTCGGCCCTGCCGCCCTCCCCGCCGGGGAGGTCAAACGCCACTCGCCCCTGGCCTCGCTGGTCCTGACCGCCGGCTGCCGGTTCCACTGCCCCTACTGCCCCATCCCCGCCTACAACCAGGGGAAGCTCCGCGGCAAGAGCGGGGAGCGGATCGCGGAGGACATCGGCCGGCTGTTCGACACCTACCACATCCGGCTGATCTTCGGGACGGACGACAACTTCTTCGCCGACCGCCGGAGGGCGCTGGAGATCGTGGAGACCCTGGCCCGCCGGGTCGGGTCCGGCTCCGTGGCGCACCGCAAGATCCGCTTCGGTACCGAGGCCTCCGTGCATGACGTGCTCGCGATGAAGGAACACCTCCCCCTCGTGCGCCGGGCGGGCGTCTGGGCACTCTGGCTGGGCGTCGAGGACATGAGCGGCTCCCTGGTGGACAAGGGGCAGTCCCCGGGCCGGACCGTGGAGGCCTTCCGCTTGCTGCGGGAGAACGGCATTTTCCCCGTCCCCATGCTGATGCACCACGACGACCAGCCGCTGTTCACCTTCCGCGGGGGGCGCGGGGTCCTCAACCAGGTGGGCCGGCTCCGGCGCGCCGGGGCGGTGTACCTGCAGGTCCTCGTGCTGACGCCCGCCCCGGGGTCGAAGTCCTACGAAGGGACCTACGAGTCGGGCATGGTCCTCGCTGGCGCGGGGGGCCGGGCCGTGGGGCCGCACCTCACCAGCGGGATGCACGTGATCGCCACCCGGCACGCCCGGCCCGGGGCCCGGCAGCTCAACCTGCTGGCCGCGTACGCGTACTTCTTCAACCCGCTCCGCTTTCTCTGGGCCCTCGTCGCCCCGAAGAGCTGGCGCCCGGTGGCCCGGTCGGGGGCGGGGCGCCCCGCGGCGGGCGACGCCCGGCGGCCCTGGCGCAAGCGCGCCGCCCGACGCCTCGCCCACGGGCTCCAGGCCTACCTCGCCGACGCGGCCGTCCAGGTATTCGGCATGGTGGGAATGGTCCCGACCCTGCGCCGCACGCTGGGGTGGACCTTCCGACTCCTCGCCGGGAGGGTCCGCCGGGCCGCCGCCCCGCCTCGCAGCCCCTTCCCGATGCGTTCCCCGCAAGGCGGCCCAGCCGCCCACGACCCCACGGGTTCGGAATCGGAATAGGCTGTAGGCGCTTTGCGGTTTTCCTTGGCGCGCTTTGCGCCTTGGCGAGAGCCGATCCGGTTCCTGATCTCGCCAAGGCGCAAAGATCGCCAAGAAAAACGGATCGCCCCCGGATGCGGCCAAGGGGCACGAAAGCTCGCCTTCACCGGACCACGCCGCCTCCTGGAGAAAGCTCCCGGACGTTCTCGCGAAGGCACGAAGGCACAGGGAAGCGGCGTCCCCGAGAAAAGTCAACCGGCCAAACATCCTCATCCTTTCCCCTGCCTCCGGACGACGGCCTCCTGACGGCTGTCTCCCCCTCCTGCCTCCTGAATTCAGAATTCTTCGTTCGTGTGGTTCGTGGTTCTTTTCCCGTTCGTGTATTCCGTGTATTTCGTGGTTTCTGTTCCGGTTCACCCGGTTTGGGCCACGCGTTTGCGCTTCGTGTCGCCCGTGGCCCAGGCCCTCCCAACTTTTCCCTTGACAACGGCGGAAGCGTTCTTTTATCGTGGGGGCGTTATGAGCGCGATATCGACCCCGACCCTTCACTGGTGGCACTGGCGGCGCGAGCCGAGTGGGCCGTAGTGTAAGGCGTCGGGAACCGATTCAGCCAAACCCTTGGGCCCACCGGACGGTGGGCCCGATTTTTTTCGGACGGAGCCAGCGATGGACCAGCCGTTGACGGTCAGTACCAGCGAGGGAGCGAGCTACCCGGTCTTCGTCGGGGCGCCGCCGGGCACGTTCTTCCGGGAAGTCTGGGAGAGCGGGTGGCGCACCGCGGCGGTGATCGGCGACGAGAACACCCTGGGTCGGTTCGGCGACGCGGTCGTCCGCGCCCTCGAACCCCTCGCCGCCCGGGTGCTCCGGCTGTCCTTCCCCCCGGGCGAAGCCCACAAGACGCGCGAGACCAAGGCCGCCCTGGAGGATGCCCTCCTGGACGCCGGGGCCGACCGCCAGGCCTGCGTGGTGGGCCTCGGGGGCGGGATCGCCCTGGACGTGGCCGGCTTCGTGGCCGCCACCTACCTGCGCGGCGTCGCCCACGTCGGCGTCGCCACGAGCCTCCTCGCCCAGGTGGACGCCTCGGTGGGCGGCAAGACGGGCGTCAACACCCGGCACGGCAAGAACCTCGTGGGCGCCTTCCACCAGCCCCGGGCCGTCCTGCTGGCCACGTCCTGGCTGGCGAGCCTCCCGCCGGCCGAACTGCGCAACGGCCTGGCCGAGGCCGCCAAGCACGCCGTGATCGCCGGCGGGGACCTCTTCGAAGCCCTGGAAACCCTGGTTCAAAGCGGGGGCCCGATCCCCCCCGACGCCGTGATCCGGCGCTGCGTGGAGGTGAAGGCCGGCGTGGTGGCCCGCGACACCCGCGAGGCGGGACTCCGCCGGGTGCTCAACTTCGGGCACACCGTCGGCCACGCCCTCGAGCGCGCGACGGACTACGCCGTACCCCACGGGGAGGCCGTCGCCCTGGGGATGGCGGTGGAGTCGGCCGTGGCCCGGCGCCGCTGCGCCTTCCCCCCGGCGGACCGGGCCCGGCTGCTTCGACTCCTCGCGGGGATGGGGTTCCCGTTGCGCCCGCCCTGCCCCTTCGAAGCGCTGGCCCCCCACCTGGCCGCGGACAAGAAGACCCGGGACGGGGTCGTCCACTGCGCCCTGCCGGCGGCCCTCGGCCGGATGGGCGGTGAGGACTCCGGCTGGGCCGTTCCCGTGACAACCCCCGAACTGGAAGCCGCCTATGAAACCCTGACGGAAGGAGGGAAGCCATGCTGTGCCTGACCGGCCGGGAAAACACGACGGCGGACCTGGCCCGGCGCCTCGAGCGGGGCTTCGAGCTGGCGCCGGGCTGTCTGCAGGAGGTCCGCCTCGACGCCCTGGAGACGCCCGACGCCGACCTCTTCGACCTGGTCACCCGGTGGGGCCGCCGGCTCGTGGTGTGCTGCCGCTCCCCCCGGCAGGGCGGGTTCCGCCAACTTCCGGAGGAGGAGCGGGTACGGCTCCTTTTTCAGGCCGCCGAGGCGGGGGCCGGGGTCCTCGATGCGGACTTCCCGGGCGACCTGGAGTTCTTCCGCACCGTCCGCCCGGGGGAGGAGTGCCGGCTGATGGCCTCCGTCCACGACTTCAACGGGGTCCCCGCGAACCTGGAGACCACCCTGGCCCGGATCCGGGAGTTCGAGCCCGACCTGGTGAAGGTCGCCGTCACCGTCGAGGACGCCGCGGACCTGCTCCGCCTGCGTCTCCTCGCGGAGCACGCGGGCCTTCCCGGCGTCTGGGTCGGGATGGGCTACGCCGGCCTCCTGAGCCGGGTCCGCTACACCCACTTCCACTCGGAGTGGACCTACGTCTGCGCCGACGAGGGGGGCTCCACCGCCCCCGGCCAACTCACCCTCGGGGAGGCGACGGAAATGGGCCTCCCGGACGGTTCCCGCGCACCCTTCCTGGCGCTGGTGGGCGGGCCTTCCGTGCGGTTCTCGCCGGGGCCGCGGGCTTACAACCGGCTCTTCCGGGCCCTCGGGGCCCCCTACGCCTACGTTCCCGTGCTGACCGACAAGGCGGCGGAAACCTTCGCCCTCCTGCAGGACCTGGGCGCCGTCGGCGCGAGCGTCACCATGCCCCACAAGCAGGAAGCCCTGGAGTGTGCCCGCCCCGACGAACTCGCCCTCCGGGTGGGGGCCGCCAACACGGTCCGGTTCTCCCCGGAGGGGATGTCGTGCACCAACACCGACCTGGAGGGGATCCTCCTGCCCCTCCGGTACTCCCTCGCCGCCACGCCGGGCACGCCCCCCACGGCGCTGGTCCTGGGTGCAGGCGGCGCGGCCCGGGCCGCCGGCGCGGTCTGCGAGGACCTCGGGTGGGACGTGGTCTTCGCGGCGCGGGACCTCGGCAAGGCCGCCCGGAAGCTCGGCCCCCGCACCCGCTGCGTCCCCTGGGGGGAGCGCGCGGAGGTCGAGGCCGCCGTGCTGATCAACGCGACGCCCTCCAGCGGCCCCGACAGCCCCTGGCCGGACAACACGCCCCTTCGGAAGCGGGTGGTGTTCGACCTCGCCCTCGGCCCGGAACCCTGCCGCCTGCTGCGGCAAGCCTGGACGGAGGGCGCCGTCGCCATCCCCGCCGTGGAGATGTGGCTCCACCAGGGCGCCGCCCAGGTGCGCTGGCTGACGGGCCTGGACCTGGACGCCGAAACCCTGCGGGAGTACCTGCCATGACCCTCGACGTCCCGGTCCCCGGAAGCAAGAGCATGACCCAGCGGGCCCTGGTGATGGCCGCCCTGGCCTCGCGTCCGCTGGAGATCCGCGGGGCGCTCCCCTGCGACGACTCCCGTCACCTCACGGCCCTTCTCGGCGCCCTGGGCGCGAGCGTCGCGTGGGACGCCGACACGGCGCGCGTCCGGCCGGGCCCGCTCAGGGGGACCGGGGAGCCCCTGTACTGCGGCAACGGCGGGACCACCCTCCGGTTCGGGAGCTGCCTCGCCCTGGTGACGGATGGCCCGCTGTGGCTGGACGGCGACGCCCGGATGCGCGAGCGCCCCGTCGGACCACTCGGCGACGCCCTGGAGAGGCTGGGCGTCCGGGTGGGGTATCCCGTCCGGCAGGGTTTCCCGCCCCTTCGCCTGGAACGGACCGGCCCCGCCCCGGCAGAGGTGACTGTGGACACCTCCCTCTCCAGCCAGTTCGCCAGCGGGCTGCTCCTGGCGGCCCCTGCCCTCGGCCGCCCGCTGACGGTCCGCCTGGCCGGAGACCTGGTCTCGGAGCCCTACCTGGAGATGACGGTCCGGATGATGGAGCGGGCGGGGATCCGGCTCGAACGCCCCGACACCCGGACCATCCGGGTCTTCCCGGGGGACTACGCCGCCGGGGCCGCGGGGGGCTTCACGGTGGAACCCGACTGGTCCTCGGCCTCCTTCGTCCTCGCCGCGGGCTTCGTCTCGGGCCGGCCCGTCCGCGTCCCGGGACTCCTTTCCCCCGGCGAGTCCCTGCAGGGGGACGCGGCCTTCGGCGGGATGCTGAAAGCCCTGTCGACCGAGGCCGACCCGGCGTTCGACCTGGCCCGCACGCCCGACCTCATCGCGCCCCTGGCGGCCTGCGCGCTCTACGCCCGGGGGCCGGTCCGGATCCGGGGGGCGAAGCACACCCGGATCAAGGAGTGCGACCGCATCGCCGTCCTGGCGGCGGCCTTCCGGCAGCTGGGCGCGAACATCACCGAACACGCGGACGGCCTCGACCTGCATCCCTTCGCGGCGCCCCCCGCCGTGGACGCGACCCTGGACGATGCCGGCGACCACCGCATGGCCATGGCGTACGGGGTCCTCTCGCTCCGGTCCCCCGGGGTCCGGGCCGCCAACCCGGGGTGCGTGTCCAAGTCCTTCCCGGGGTTCTGGGAGACCCTGGCGCGGATCCGGGCGGCGGGGCCGCTGCGGGGACCCGTGCTGATCGGCATGCGGGGGGCCGGGAAAACCGAGATCGGCCGCCGGCTGGCGTCGGCGACGGGCCTGCGCTTCGTCGACGCCGATGCCGAACTGGAGCGCCGGGCGGGCCTGGACATCCCCCGGGTCTTCGAACGGCACGGCGAGGCGGGCTTCCGGGAGCGGGAGCACGCCCTGCTGCTCGAATTGCTCGGCGAGCCGGGCACGGTGCTGGCCACCGGCGGCGGAGCGGTGTTGCACGCCAAAGTGCGGGAGGCCCTCCGGGAGCGTTTCACCGTCTGGCTGCACGCGGACCCGGCGATCCTGGCGCAGCGGGTCCGGGGCTCCGGGCGGCCCAGCCTGACGGGGGAGCCGCCCGAGGCGGAGCTGCCCAACGTTTTCGCGCTCCGGGAACCGCTCTACCGGGAGTGCGCCCGGATGAGGGTGGACACCAGCGTGGCCGGCCCCGGGGAGGCGGCGGAAAAGATCGGGAGGGCGTGGGGGAGAGAGGGGGATGACAGAGCGAGGGAAAGGAACCCAAAGGGCCAAGAGGGCTTCAAGGATGACTGAGGCCAAAGAGCTGAAAAGAAAGAGGGAAACACCGAAATCGCATCCGACTGGTCTGACTTGTCCGACTGGTCTGACTTGTCCGACCTGTTCGGTTCCCGGTTTGAATCTGAGTGGAGGGCAGGATGGCATCCAATTCGTTCGGTGAGATACTGAGGGTCACCACCTTCGGCGAGAGCCACGGGCCCGGGATCGGCGTGGTGGTGGACGGCTACCCCCCCGCCTTCCCGGTGGACCTCGCGGCGATCCAGCGCGAGATGGACCGGCGCCGGCCGGGGCAGTCCGGCATCGCCACCCCGCGGCAGGAGAAGGACCGCGTGGAGGTCCTCTCCGGCCTCTTCGAGGGCCGCACCACGGGGGCCCCCCTCACGCTGTGGGTCCGCAACGACGACGCCCGGCCGTCGGACTACGACGACCTGCGCGACCGCTTCCGGCCGGGGCACGCCGACTACACCTGGTGGCGCAAGTACGGCGTCCGCGACCACCGCGGCGGCGGCCGGACCTCGGGGCGGGAGACCGCGGCCCGGGTGGCGGCCGGGGCGCTGGTCCGCCAGCTGCTCGCCCCGCAGGGGATCTCGGTCACCGGCCACGTGGTGCGGGTCGGCCCGGTTTGGGCCGAGGCCTTCGACCCCACCGAGATCGAGCGCAACCCCGTTCGCTGCGCCGACGCGCAGGCCGCCCGGCGGATGGCCGACGTGATCGGCGAGGCCCGGGACGCGGGGGACTCCGTGGGCGGCATCGTGGAAGTCCGGGCCGACGGCGTGCCCGCCGGCCTCGGCGACCCGGTCTTCGGAAAGCTGGAGGCGCGCTTGGGCGCCGCCTTCCTTTCCATCGGCGCCGTGAAGGGCGTGGAGTTCGGCGACGGCTTCGCCCTGGCCGGCATGCGGGGATCGGAAGCCAACGACGCCCTCCGGCCGGGCGGCTTCGCCACCAACCACGCCGGCGGGACCCTGGGCGGGATCTCCACGGGGGCGACCGTCGTGGCCCGCCTGGCGGTGAAGCCCGCCTCCTCCATCGCCAGGCCCCAGGACACGGTGGACGTCGACGGGAACCCCGTGGTCCTCGAGGTCCGCGGCCGTCACGACCCCTGCATCTGCCCCCGCCTGGTCCCCGTCGCCGAGGCCATGGCCTGCCTGGTCCTGGGCGACGCCTGGCTCCGCCAGCGGCCCTACGCGGCGGGGCCCCCGCAAATCGAGGAAGGGAGGATTTCCCCATGATCGTCGTGTTGAAACCCGGCAGCGACAAGGCGGCCGCCCAGGAACTGCTCGACCGGATCGAGGCGATGGGCTGCAAACCCCTCTACATGCCCGGCACCGAGCGGGTCGTCCTCGGCGCCATCGGGGACGAGCGGGTGCTGGCGAAGCTGCACCTGGAGAGCTACCCCCAGGTGGAGAGCGTCACGCCCATCCTGGCCCCCTACAAACTGGTCAGCCGCGAGCTGCACCCCCACGACACGGTGGTGAACCTGGGCGAGGGCGTAGCGGTGGGGGCCGACCGGTTCGTGGTGATCGCCGGCCCCTGCGCCGTGGAGTCCGCGGAACTGATGGACCGCACCGCCCGGATCGTGAAGGAACACGGGGCCCGGGCTCTCCGGGGCGGCGCCTTCAAGCCCCGCACCAGCCCCTACAGCTTCCAGGGCCTGGGCGTGGAGGGCCTGGAGATCCTGGCCGCCGTGGGGAAAGCGACCGGCATGCCCGTGGTGACCGAGGCCATGGACATCGGCGACGTGGAGATGGTGGCCCGCCACGCCGACGTGATCCAGATCGGCGCCCGGAACATGCAGAACTTCCGACTGCTCCAGGTGGCGGGGCAGGCCCGCAAGCCGGTCCTGCTCAAGCGCGGCCTGGCCGCCAGCGTCAAGGACCTGCTCCTGGCCGCCGAGTACGTCTGCAGCGAGGGGAACCCGGACGTGATCCTCTGCGAGCGGGGGATCCGGACCTTCGAGACCGCCACCCGCAACACCCTGGACCTGAGCGCCGTCCCCTACGTCAAGCAGCGGAGCCATCTGCCCGTCGTCGTGGACCCTTCCCACGGCACGGGGGTTCGGGAGCTGGTGGGGCCCATGGCCTACGCCGCCGCCGCCTGCGGGGCGGACGGGATCATCGTGGAGGTCCACCCCGACCCCGCGCGGGCCCTCTCCGACGGCGAGCAGTCCCTCTACCCGGAGCAGTTCGCCGCCGTGATGCGACGGCTCAAACCCTTCGTCGAAGCGGCGGGGAGAACGTTATGAACACCCCCCTGCCCGCGACCGGCCAGTGCCTTCCCCTGGTGCGCGTCCTCGCCGACGCCCCCGAACCCCACGCCCTCTTCGCCGTCCTGACGGACCGCGGGACACGCCGCGACACCCTCCTGCTTGAATCCGGCGACCGCAGCACCCAGCAGGGGGAGAAGAGCCTTCTCGTAACGCGTGCCGCGGTCCGCCTGCGCTGTTTCGGCCGGGACGTCGAGGCGGCGGCTCTCAACCCCAACGGCACGGGGCTGGTGGCCTGGCTGAAGGAGCGCCTGGCCGGGACGGCCGCGGTGGTCGCCGACGAACCCGGGCGGCTCGTCCTTCGCTTCCCGCCGCCCCCGCCCGGCGAGGACGCCGCCCGGCTCCTCGCCCCGTCGCCCGCGGACGCACTGCGGGCGCTGGTCCGCGGCCAGTCGGTGGTGGGGGACCAGTCCTCCCTCGGGCCCATCCTGGCGGGGTCCTTCGCTTACGACTTCATCGACAGCTGCGAGGCCCTCCCGCCCGGCAAACCCGCCCTGCGGCCCTGGCCGGACTACGAGTTCCTCCTCCCCGACGAGATGGCCTGGGTCAACCACCGGACCCACACCACCACCGTCATCGCCCACGTGTTCGGCGGGCCCGGCGCCGAGGCCGCCTACCACGACGCCACGGCGTCCATCCGGAAGGTGGCGGCCGCCGTCGAGACGCTCCAGATCCACGGGGAGGCGCCCGAGGCTCCGGCAACGCCCGGGGAGACGGCCCGGCCGGCCCCCGTCGCCGACCTGTCCGATGCGGCGTACGCGGCGTGCGTCCGCAGGATGAAGGAACACATCGTCGCCGGGGACGTGATCCAGATCGTCCCCAGCCGGACCTTCTCCGTTCCCTGCCGGCAACCCTTCGCGGCCTACCGCCGGCTGCGGGCCCACAACCCCAGCCCCTACATGTTCTTCCTCAACGGGGAGCACGGCGTCCTCTTCGGCGCCTCCCCCGAGACCGCCGTGAAGGTGGAGGGGCGGCCGCCCCGCTTCGAGATCCGCCCCATCGCCGGGA
Organism: Acidobacteriota bacterium; assembly: GCA_018001935.1. Taxonomy (NCBI): domain Bacteria; kingdom Pseudomonadati; phylum Acidobacteriota; species Acidobacteriota bacterium. The sequence continues at coordinate 89,263 of JAGNHB010000005.1, read as the reverse complement.
CCCGCCCGCGGGGGTTCACCGCCGAGGGGGAGATCGACCCCGACCTGGACAACCGGCTCGAGGCGGAACTTCGCCTGAGCGCCAAGGAGGTGGCCGAGCACATGATGCTCCTGGACCTCGCCCGCAACGACGTGGCCCGGGTGAGCCGCCCCGGCACCCGGCGGGTGGACCGGCTCCTGCAGGTGGACCGCTACTCCCACGTGATGCACCTCGTCTCCCGGGTGAGCGGCGAGCTGAACGAGGGGATGGACGGCCTCCACGCCTACGTGGCGGGGATGAACATGGGGACGCTGGTGGGCGCCCCGAAGATGAAGGCCGCCGAACTCCTCCGCCTCTACGAGGAAAGCCGCCGCGGCCCCTATGGCGGGGCCGTGGGCTACCTGGCCCACGACGGCTCCCTGGACACCTGCATCGTGATCCGCTCGGCGTGGGTCTGCGACGGGGTCGCCCACGTCCGGGCCGGCGCGGGCATCGTCTACGACTCCGACCCCGACGCGGAGGCCGCCGAGACCCGCCAAAAGGCGGAAGCGGTCCTGAAGGCGATCGAATAAGAATTCAGGGACACGACAATGGAACCACGAACCACGCGAACCACACGAACGGGGAGAATTGCAGAAGAAGTTTGGACCACGAAATACACGGAATACACGAAAAATGGACCCAGGAGTGACAACGTGATCTCTAATAAATTGAAAAAGATAATCTCCACCGTTCGGTCCAGCATCCGGCTCCCCGTCCGTGTATTTCGTGTATTTCGTGGTTTCAATCCGGTTTCCCGTTCGTGTGGTTCGTGGTTTCAATTCCCGATGGTTTTTCCGAGGTGATCGACATGAACATTCTTTTCATCGACAATTTCGACTCCTTCAGTTTCAACGTGGTCCACGACCTGCGGGTTCGCGGCGCCCGGGTCGATGTGTGGCGCAACGACATCCCGGCGGACCGGGCCCTCGAACTGGCGATGGCACTCCCGAAACCTGCCCTGGTCGTGGTGTCGCCCGGCCCCGGGGCGCCCCGCGACGCCGGATGTTGCGTGGAGTTGATCCGGCAAGCGGGTGGTCGAATTCCTCTCTTCGGCGTCTGTCTCGGCCACCAGGCCCTCGTGGAGGCCTTCGGCGGCGTGGTGGGGTTCGCCGGCGAGGTGGTCCACGGGAAATCCTCCTGGATCGAGCACACGGGCGACGGGATCTTCGAGGGTCTCCCCTCGCCGCTTATGGCGGGCCGTTATCACTCCCTGGCGGCGGAGACGGTCCCCGATTGCCTGCGGGTCACCGCCCGGACCGGCGCGGTGGTCATGGCGGTGGAGCACGGGACGCTCGCCCTGGCGGGCGTTCAGTTCCACCCCGAGTCGATCCTGACGCCCCTGGGCGGCAAGATCCTGGACAACGTCCTCCGGTGGGCCGGGGCCCGGCAGGCCGGCCGGGCGACGCCGGACGGCGCCGTCGCGGGAGGCGGCCGTGCGTGAGGTCCTGGAACAGCTCTGCGCCGGGCGATCTCTCGAGCGGGCCGCGGCGCGGGACCTCTTCCGGCAGGTGGTGGAGGGATCCGTCCCGGAGCCCGTGCTGGCCGCCGTCCTCACGGCCCTCAAGGTCAAGGGCGAGACGGCGGGCGAACTGGCCGGGGCGGCCGAGGCGCTGCGATCCTCGGCGCTGCCCCTGGGCGACCTCCCCTTCCCCGTGGCCGACAGCTGCGGCACCGGCGGCGACGGCACGGGCACGGTGAACGCCTCCACCGCCGCGGCCCTGGTCTGCGCGGCCTGCGGCGTCCGCGTGGCCAAGCACGGGAACCGCTCCGTCTCGTCCGCGTGCGGCTCCGCGGACGTGCTGGAGGCCTGCGGAGTGAGGGTCGACGGCGACCCGGCCTTCGTGCGCCGCGCCCTGGACGAGGTGGGGATCGGTTTTCTCTTCGCGCCCCGCTTCCACCCCGGCGTGCGGCACGCCATGCCGGTCCGCCGGGCCCTGGGGGTGCGGACCATCTTCAACCTCCTGGGCCCCCTCTGCAACCCCGCGGCGCCCCGGTACCAGCTCCTGGGCGTCTACGACGCGGCCCTTTGCCGGCCCGTCGCCGAGACGCTGGCGCTGCTGGGCTGCGAACGCGCCCTGGTGGTGCACGGGGACGGGCTGGACGAGATCGCCCTCCACGGGCCCACCACCGCCGTTCTCCTGGACGGCGGCCGGCTGGAAGCCTTCGTCCTGGACCCCTCGCACGCCGGCTTCGAACGGGCGCCCGTCGAGGCGCTCCGGGGCGGCGGCGCGGCGGAGAACGGGGCCTGGCTGCGGGGGATCCTCCGCGGAGAAGGGGACCCTGTCCACCAGCACTGGGTGGCCCTGAACGCCGGGGCGCTCCTGTGGGTCACCGGGGAAACCGCCAACCTCCGGGACGGCGCCCGCCGGGCCCTGGACACCCTCGCGCAGGGCCTCGCCGCCCCCCTCCTGGACCGCTGGGTCGCCCTCTCCCGCTCCCATCGGGAAACGGGGGGAGAATCATGAAACCCGGCGACAGCGGGAGATTTAACGTGACACAGCGACGCGGGGACGCAAGGAAGGCTCCCGCGGGTTCTCTTGGCATCAAGAAGGCGTCCTTCTCCTTGGGCCAATGCGCCTGCGTTGGCAACGGCCGGGTATTCGGGCTCGAGAAATACCAGCACGCCCTTTATGCTGCGTTGTTCTGCGTGTTCTGTGCTTCTTGCGGAATGAGATCATCGTTGGAGTCCAATGATCATGGTGCTTGAGGAGATCCTGGAGAGGAAGCGGCAGGATGTGCGGGAGCGGATGGCGCGACGGCCGCTGGCGGCGTTCTCCGCGGACCTTCGGCCGTCGGACCGAAGCCTGCGCGCCGCCTTCCGCCCCGGCCGGACCGCCTTCATCCTCGAGTGCAAGAAGGCGTCCCCTTCCCGAGGTTTGATCCGGGCCGACTTCGACCCCGTCCGGCTGGCGGAGGCTTTCGACCCCGTCGCCGACGCCATTTCCGTCCTGGCCGACGAACCCTTCTTCCAGGGGAGCCTGGCGGACGTCCGCCGGGTCCGGGAGCGGGTTTCGCTCCCCGTCCTCTGCAAGGACTTCGTGGTGGACCCCTACCAGGTGTACGAGGCCCGCCTGCACGGCGCCGACGCCGTCCTCCTCATGCTCTCCGTCCTGGACAACCCCACGGCGACGGCCTGCCTGGAGGCGGCCCGGTCCCTCGCCCAGGACACCCTCGTGGAGGTGCACGACGAGGCCGAGCTGAGGCGCGCCCTGGCGCTGGGCGCCGGCGTCGTGGGGATCAACAACCGCGATTTCAGGACCCTGCGCACCGACCTCGCCGTGACGGAACGGCTGGCGCCCCTCGTCCCGCCGGGGGTGGCCCTCGTCTGCGAGTCGGGCATCCGCGGACGGGCGGACGTGGCACGGCTTCGGCGCCTCGCCGGGGGGTTCCTGGTGGGCACCTCCCTCATGGAAACGCCCGACCCCGGGCGGGCCGCCCGCGAACTGGTCTTCGGGCGAGTGAAGGTCTGCGGCCTTACGTCCCCGGCGGACGCCGCCGCCGCCTGGCGGGCGGGCGCCGTCTACGGCGGGCTGATCTTCGCGGCCGAGTCGCCCCGGTGCGTGACGCCGGAGCAGGCCCGGCGGGTCCGGGACGCCGCCCCGCTCCGGTGGGCGGGCGTTTTCGTGAACGCCCCGATCGACCGGGTCCGCTGGGCGGTGGTTGACCTGGACCTGGCGGTCGTCCAGCTCCACGGCGAGGAGGATGCCGGGTACGTTCGCACCCTGAAGGCCGCGCTCCCGCCCACCGCGGAGGTCTGGAAGGCGCACCGCGTGGCAGGCCCGGTCCCGGCGCCGGCGGCCCGGGAGGCGCGGGGCATCATGATCCCGGCGCTGGCGGCGTCCGGCGCGGACCGGCTGCTGCTGGACACCCAACGGTCGGGCCGTCGCGGCGGCACCGGCGAGACCTTCGACTGGTCGGTCCTGCGGGATCACCCCGAACGGGACCGGCTGGTGGTCGCCGGCGGCATCCGCCCCGCGAACGCACGCGAGGCCGCCACTCTGGGCGCTTTCGCCCTCGACGTCAACTCCGGCGTGGAGTCGGCCCCGGGGGTCAAGGACGAGGGGCTGCTGCTGCGGCTGTTCGAGGAATTGAGAGGATAGGTGTCAGGTGTCGGGTGTCGGGTTCCAGGTTTCAGGTTTCAGGTTTCGGGTTTCAGGTTTCGGGTGTCGGGTTTCGGGTGTCGGGTTTCAGGAGCAAATAACTGTGATGCGGGCGTAAAGAGTCCGGATTTTAATCTCACAGAGGCGCAGAGGCACGGAGAAGAACCATAAAGCATGTTTTGTCTATGAAATACAAAGTGCGTTTCTCCGTGCCTCCGTGCCTCTGTGGCAGAGAAAACTGTTTAAGAGATGTCAACCATGGTCAACGCGATCCCATTTCTCCCATTTCTCCCATTTCTCCCATTTCTCCCATTTCTCCCATTTCTCCCATTTCTCCCATTTCTCCCATTTCTCCCATCTCTCCCATTTCTTCCATCTCTTCCATCTCTTCCATTTCTTCCATTTCTTCCATTATTCCCATCACTCTCCTCTTTCCCCTTGGCCTTTCGCACTTTTCGCACTTTTCGCACCCTTCGCACCCTTTGCGTTTTCCCTCCCTCCGCCCTTGCGGCGTTCTCGCCTCCCCTCCCTCCCCGGCTTTCAGTTCCTGACTTCTGTCTTCTGTCTCCTGTCTCCTTCAGCATCATCACCGAGGTAACACCACCATGCAACAATCCGGCAGATTCGGCGACTTCGGCGGGGCCTTCGTCCCGCAGATCCTCCTCCCCGCCCTGGAGGAACTGGAAGCCAACTTCCTCGCGGCCCGCCCCGACCCGGCCTTCCAGGCGGAACTGGGCGATCTCCTGACCCATTACGCCGGCCGCCCCACGCCCCTTTACGCCTGCCGCAACCTGGGACGGGGCACGAACGCCCGCCTCCTGCTCAAGCGGGAGGACCTGGTGCACGGCGGCGCCCACAAGACCAACCAGGTCCTCGCGCAGGCACTGCTGGCCCGGCGGTCCGGCAAGACCCGCCTCATCGCCGAGACCGGCGCGGGGCAGCACGGCGTCGCCACCGCCATGGCGGGGGCCCTCTTCGGGCTGAAGACGCGGGTCTACATGGGCGCGCGGGACGTGGAGCGCCAGCAGCCCAACGTCTTCCGCATGCGGCTCATGGGGGCGGAGGTGGTGAGCGTGGAGAGCGGCTCCCGCACCCTCAAGGACGCCGTCAACGAGGCCCTGCGCGACTGGGCCGCCTCCTTCGGGGACACCCACTACGTCCTGGGCACCGTGGCGGGGCCGCACCCCTACCCCCTCATGGTGCGCGAGTTCCAGCGGGTGATCGGCCGCGAGGCGAGGGCCCAGGTGCTCGCGGCGGAGGGGCGGCTCCCCGACGCGGTCGTGGCCTGCGTCGGCGGCGGTTCCAACGCCATGGGGATCTTCGCCGACTTCGTGGACGACACGGACGTCCGGCTGGTGGGCGTCGAAGCCGCCGGGCGCGGCCTGCACACCGGGAAGCACTGCATGAGCCTCCAGGCGGGACGGCCGGGGGTCCTGCACGGCGCTTTCAGCTACCTGCTGCAGGACGACGACGGCCAGGTTCTGGAGAGCCACTCCGTCGCCGCCGGGCTCGACTACCCCGGCGTCGGGCCGGAGCACGCCTGGCTGAAGGCCACGGGCCGGGCCGAGTACGTGGGCGTCACGGACGACGAGGCCCTGGAAGCCTTCGCCGCCCTCTCGGCGGCCGAGGGGATCATCCCGGCCCTGGAGTCGGCCCACGCCCTGGCCCACGCGCTGAAGATGACGGAATCGGCGGCCCCGGGAACGCTCCTGCTGGTCAACCTCAGCGGCCGGGGGGACAAGGACCTCGACCAGGTCCGCTCCCAGCCCCGGATGCGCGCCCTGATGTCCGATCCCCCTCCTCCCCCCCAAACCCTTAAGGAGCACTGATGTTCGGAGATCTCCCATCGGCATCGGTATCGCTATCGCTATCGGTATCGGTATCGGTATCGGTATCGCAATCGGTATCGCAATCGGTACCGCCCTCGCCCTCGCTCTCGCTCCCGCAGCCGGCAAGGAAGTCGCAATCCCCACCGGCATCGCCCGTTCCCTCGCCCCTGCGCCAGGTCACGGCCCGGGGGAACCGCCTGCGGCTGCGACCGGCCCTGGCGCAACGGGGGCGCCCGGGGCGCCCGTGTGAAGCCGTGGTCGGGCGGTGCCGCGGGCTTGCCCCCGAGGACAGCGGGCAGAAGGGCCTGGGGTGCGGTGCGATTGCGAGATCGACGGCGAGGGCGAGAGCGATTGCGATTGCGATGCCGATTGCGATTGCGATACCGATAGCGATACCGATTCCGATACCGATACCGATACCCATACCGATTCCGATACCGATACCGATACCCATACCGATTCCGATTGCGATACCGATACCGACCCCGATGGTTGGGGGCCTGGATTGAAAAGGAAGGAAGCATGACCCGATACGAAACCCTGTTTGCCCGCCTGGCCGCTTCCGGCGAGGGGGCCTTCGTCCCCTTCACGGTCCTGGGCGACCCGGACCCCGAACGGAGCCTGACCATCCTCCACACCCTCGCGGACGCCGGCGCCGACGCCCTGGAGCTGGGCATCCCCTTCTCCGACCCGGTGGCGGACGGCCCCACCATCCAGAAAGCCGACATCCGGGCCCTGGAGGCCGGCATGACACCGGGCGGCGCCCTCGACCTGGTCCGCCGGTTCCGGGAGCGGAACCGCGAGATTCCGGTCGGGCTTCTGGTCTACGCCAACCTCGTGGAGGCCCGGGGACGGGACGCCTTCTACCGGCGGTGCGCCGACGTCGGGATCGACTCGGTCCTGGTGGCGGACGCGCCGACACTGGAGGCGGGGCCTTACGCGGCCGGCGCCCGGGCGCACGGCATCGCGCCGGTCCTGATCGCCGCCCCCAACAGCCGGGACGAGGACCTTGCCGCGGTGGCCCGCCTCGCCGAGGGCTACACCTACGTCGTGACCCGCGGCGGCGTCACCGGCGCCGACGAGCACGCCCGCACCGACCACCGCGCCCTGGTCGCCCGGCTGCGGGACGCCGGCGCGCCCCCCGCGCTGCTGGGCTTCGGGATCTCGAAGCCGGAGCACGTCCGCGACGCCCTTCGCGCCGGCGCCGCGGGCGCCATCAGCGGCTCGGCCATGGTGGCCCTCGTCGAGCGCCACGCCGGCGATCCGGACGCCCTGCGCAGCGAACTGGCGGCCTTCGTAAGGGCCATGAAGGCGGCAACGAGAGGGTAAAGGCCAAGCGGTCGCAAGGCAGGAACATCGTATGAGAAAGGACAAAAGGACCAAAACGACCCAAAGGACATAAGGGACGGCAGGGGGCCGCAAAGAGGCGGCAGAGGGCTGCAGGGCGCGGCAGGCGCGGCGGGGGGCGGCAGGCGCGGCGGGGGCGGCAGGCGCGGCGGGGGCGGCAGCGCGGCGGGGCCCGGCAGGCGCGGCGGGGCCCGGCAGGCGCGGCAAGTGGGGCGGCAGGGGGCGACAGGGCGCGGCAGCGCGGCGGGGGGCGGCAGGCGCGGCGAGGCCCGGCAGCGCGGCGGGGGGCGGCAGGCGCGGCGGGGAGGGGGCCGTTGAGGGCTGTGGCTTCTTTGCCGTCCTTTTGGTCCCTTTGGTCGTTTTGGTCCTTCCGTCCCTTCTCTTCTCTACCTCCCGCTCTCCCGTTTCCTCACCTCCACCCTCACCCGCGTCATGCGTTCCCGCAGCCCCCCCCTCCTTCAAAAAATCCTGTTCCAGGCGCTTCAACTGGCGGTCGAGGAGGTAGCAGCTCAGCTTGATCAGCCCGATGACCACGTTGGCGCAGACCGCCGGGTCGCGGTGCTCGATGCCGGGGCGAAACGCTTCGTAGGAAACGCCGGGCTGACGGTTCAGTTCCCGCAGGCGCAGCGTGCCGGGGTGGTCCAGGGCCCACTCGCTTGATTGGCGCGTCCGCAAGAAGTCCCGGTAGTCAGCCAGGAGTTCCTCCAGGCTGGCGCGGGCCACGTTGGTCAGCTTGATTTCCATCTCCTTGGAGGTCCCCGACGCCAGGCTCGCTTCGGCGATGTTCTGCTTGCCCGAGCGGGCGGCCTGCACCATCTGGTCGATGGTGCGGTCGCCGCGTGCGTAAAATCGGCCGCAGAAGTAAACCGTGGCGTCGTAGACGATTTCCGCCTTCTGGTAGGAGAGGAGGTTTCGGTAACCGCCATGCGGGGGGATGAAGCGGTCGGGCATCGGACACCTCCATGCCGAGAGTTGCCGGAAAGGACGAAAGGACCAAAACGACCAAAAGGACATAAAGGACAGCCGTGAACCGCAAGGGACACCCGACGCGGCCGGGGGACACCCGACGCGGCCGGGGCACGCCCGACGCGGCCGGGGCACGCCCGACGCGGCCGGGGCACGCCCGACGCGGCCGGGGCACGCCCGACGCGGCCGGGGCACGCCCGACGCGGCCGGGGCACGCCCGATGAGGCCGGGGGGCGCCCGTCATGGCCGGGGCACGCCCGACGCGGCTGGAGAACCGAACGTGCCACCGAACGGCCTGGGTGGGGCATCGGGGGCGCCCGGGAGGCGCCCGGGGAGCGTCTGGGTTTGCCGGCAACTCCGAGGAAAGCCGGCCTTGTGCCCGCGCAGCTCCCGGGGCGCCCGATCGTCGAGGGTTGCAAACACTCCCGGGTGTAACGGTCGGCGGCGCCGGGGCACGGGCCGAACAGCCGTTTTTCGCCGGGCACTTCCGCACGGTGAGCCGTGACGGGCGCTCCACCTCGGCAGGCCACACCGGGCCCCTCCCCCTCGGCGGGCCACGCCGGGCACTTCCACTCGGCGGGCGGCGCCGGGCACTTCCTCGCGGCGGGCCGTGCCGGGCACTTCCTCGCGGCGGGCCGTGCCGGGCACTTCCTCGCGGCGGGCCGTGCCGGGCCCTCCCTCACAATGGGCCGCTGAGAGCCCAAGCTTACCATCCCTGCCGTCCTTTGGGTCCCTTTGGTCCTTTTGGTCCTTTCGTCCCTTCCCGCTCACTCTGTCAACGCAAAGCCAGCACCGCTTTCGGGATTTTTTTCAAAAACATCGAAAAATACCCCGCCGAAGCCCTCCAGCGCCTGGTTCTCGATGCGGGCTTTTCGTTTTTCAAGCAGACCGCTTCCCGGGAAGGCGCATCGCGATCGATCCCTCTTCCGGGGAAAGCACCCGGCAGCTTTACCGGGGGATTCCTGCTCCGGATTTTTTCCTACCATTCGGCGCGAGGATAAGGTATGACATTCATGAAAGGCGACCCTGCGCCGATCTTTCATGCTCGAGGAGGCACCATGCGCGTCAGAACCGTCTTATACCCTTTCCTGGCCATCCTGCTCCTGCCGGCCGGTTTTCTCCGCGCGGGGGACGACGTCCACACGCCCAAGCCGGGCAGCGAGGAGCGCAAGGCCGTGATGGACGCCGTCCGAAAGCCCGTGGAGGCGAAGCTCAAGGAGTCGGTGATGTTCCAGGCAGACGTGCTCAACGTCGGTCACGGCCACGCCTTCGCGATCCTCAAGCCCCTGAAGGCCGCCACCCGCGGGCCCATCGACTGGGCCTCCCGGCCGGAGTTCGCCGAGGAAGTGGCGGCGGAGGTCTTCAGCGGGCTGATCGTGGTGCTCCTCGAGCAGGGAAAGAACGGGGAGTGGCGAGTCCTCGAGTTGGTCTGGGGGCCGTCCGACGTCTGCTACGAGCCGTGGCCGGGAAAATACAAGCTCCCCGAAAAACTCTTCGGCATGGGGGAATAGGGGGTTTTCGGCGATCTGGCGAATACCCGCTGATGTGGGGCAGGACACGGTTTACGAACCGGCTGCGTCTCGCCGGAGGCTGCAGACTTGCCGGGGGGTGCGGGTATCACCGGGCGTAGAAGTCCGCCACGAGATCGAAGACGCCGCGGAAGGCCTCGTCCACGGGAGCGCGGAGGGGTTCGACCACGGGGAACGGATCTTCATGCCGGCAGGGGTAGGGAAAATCCAGGGTTTCCACACCGGCGGGAAGGTCTCGGTCGGAGCCTTGCAGGGTATTCCGCACCTCCCAGGGGGGGATCACCGTGTCCTGCTCCAGCGCCACCGCCAGCAGGCGCGGCCCCAGCCGGCGGAAATGCGCCTCCCGCTCTTTCCGCATCACGTTATAGCTGAGCATGGAACGGAAGTTGACCCCCTCGGGGTGGGCCTCGCCCAGGTGGTGGCGCAGCCGGGCATCGTCCCGCAGGTGGCTGTCCAGGTGTTCCACGAGGCAGGAGTAGAGAGCGACGTTGGCCTCACTGTCCAGGATGAACCGCGAGACGGGGGACATCCGGTTGAACACGGCCCCGCCGCAGAAGCAGCACAGGCGCGCGTCCGAGAGTATCCCTGCCGGGTCGGTCATCAGGAGGACCTGGGACAGCAGGCACCCGATGGAATAGCCGAAAAGGTCCACGACCGCGCCGGGTTCGACCAGAGGGTGCTCGCCCGCCCGGATGTCCTCCAGCAGCCGGACCGCGTCGTGATAGGTCTGGAGCCCCGACCAGCAGAACCGCTGGGGCTTCGCCTGCAGGCGGATACTGATGGCGGCGTTGGACAGAGAGGAGCCGATCACGGCCGGGAACTCATGCTTCCGCTGTTCGCTGGCCCGGTGCATCAACCGCCGGTCGATCCAGGCCAGCGGCGCCCGGTTCATGTGGAACGCGATGGGAAACAGGATCACCGTCCTGCCGGTGCGTTCCGCCAGCCGGTAGGCCCAGGGCAGGTACTTGTGCCAGTATTTCTCGTTGAAACCGTGAAAAAACAGGAGGGCGTCCCGGGCACGCCCGTCCCCGCGAGGGTGAAAAACGGGGTAACGGAACTCCCGGTTCTCCCGAACGCGGGAATCCCGCAGATCCAGGATCCCCTCGACCACCCCGCGCGGGTCGGCAAACTCGCCCGTCCCGAAGGTTTCCGCCCCGTGGACCGGGCAGGCATAGGTATCCTCCCCGGGCAGGATCCGGTCGTGCACCGATCGGAATTCCAGGTTGAACAACCGGACTCCGCCTCCGAGATCGATCGTGTCGACGTCGGTGGTCACCCGGTCCCGCAGGCAGTGGTAAAGGTCGAAATAATCCATGAATCCAACCCGGCAATGGAGGTCTCCGGCGAATCACCCGGAGCGGGAAGCATAGCCCCGCCTTTCGCCCCCGTCAAGAGAGGTTGAGGGAAAGGCGGACCCAGCCTTTCGGTCGAGGTGATGGACGAGGCCTCTGCGGAGAGAGGCGCTCTGTTGTCCACGGACGGCGAAGCCTCTCCGCCGGGGAGTCCCCCCCCGGATCGGGACGACCCGTGGGAACGGCGGTTGGCACGCGCCGTCCCGGCGCGGGTCGCCGCTCTCAGCATGGCCCACCCTTGATCGCCCGGGTCGGGACGACCCGTGGGAACACCCGTCCCTGGAAAAACATGCGGTGGAACGCTTGACTTCCGGGAGCAGGTTCTTTAAACTGTCAGCAAATTTCACGGCTTCAAGAGGGATACACCCATGGCCAAACGTCTGAAACACGACCTGTTGATTCTGGGATCGGGGCTGGCGGGACTCCGGGCCGCCGTGGAGGCCTCCATCGTCTCCGGCGGGGAGCTGAGCATCGGCCTCGTGTCCAAGGTCCAGCTGATGCGCTCCCACTCCGTGGCCGCCGAGGGCGGGACCGCCGCCGTCCTCCGGCCCGACGAGGGGGACACGCTGGATCTCCACGCGTGGGACACGGTGAAGGGTTCGGACTTTTTGGCGGACCAGGACGTGGTCTTCCGTTTCGCGGAGGCCATGCCTGCCGAGATCCTGCTGCTGGACAAGTGGGGGATCCCCTGGTCCCGCACCCCGGGCGGCCGCATCGACATGCGCCCCTTCGGGGGGCACTCCTTCCCCCGGGCGGTCTACGCGGCGGACAAGACCGGTTTCTTCGAGATGCAGGTCCTCTACGACACCCTGATGAAGTTCGCCAACGTGAAGCGCTACGACGAGGTCTTCGTCACCTCCGTCCAGGTGGAGAACGGCCACTTCGCCGGCCTGACGGCCCTCGACATGGCCACCGGCGAGTTCCTGGCCATGGCGGGCAAGGCCCTGGTGATCGCCACCGGCGGGACGGGCCGCATGTTCGGCTTCACCACCTACGCCCACACCGTGACGGGGGACGGCATGGCCCTGGCGTTCAAGGCGGGCCTTCCCCTCAAGGACATGGAGTTCCTCCAGTTCCACCCCACCGGTCTCATCCCCTCCGGCATCCTGATGACCGAGGCGTGCCGGGGTGAGGGCGGCTACCTGAAGAACAGCCTCGGCGAACGGTTCATGAGCAACTACGCCGCCGAGAAGATGGAACTCGCGCCCCGCGACCTGGTCTCCCGCTCGGAGATGAAGGAGATCGAGGCGGGGCGGGGCTTCAAGGGACCCCGCGGTCTCGATTACATCCACCTCGACCTGACCCACCTGGGGGATGCCAAGATCAAGGACCGGCTCCCTCTCATCCGCGAGATCTGCCTGAAGTTCATCGGGCTCGAGCCGGCGGAGCAGGCCATCCCCATCCGCCCGGTGGCCCATTATTCCATGGGCGGCATTCACACGGACATCGACGGGAAGACCCCCGTGGACGGGATCTGGTCCGCCGGGGAGGCCGCCTGCGTCAGCTTGCACGGCGCCAACCGTCTCGGGGCGAACTCGACGGGCGAGTGCCTGGTGTACGGCAAGATCACCGGGGCCGAGGCCGCCGCCCACTGCAAAGCGCTGAAGGCCGTCCCGGAGGCGAAGGACGCGGCCGTGGCCGACGAGGAGAAGCGCCTCTTCGAGGGCCTGCTGAAGCAGGAGGGAAAGGAGAGCCACTACGCCCTCCGGGGTGAGCTGGCCGTGACCATGGACATGAACATGGGCGTCTTCCGGACCGGTGAACAGATGCGGGAGGCGAAGGCGAAGGTGGCCGAGCTGCGGGAACGGGCGAAGAACATCCGGGTGCAGGACAAGGGCCGGGTTTACAACACCGACCTGATGATGGCCGTCGAGCTGGACTTCCTGCTGACGTGCGCCATGTGCTCCGTGGAGGGCGCACTGGTCCGGGAGGAGTCCCGCGGCGGTCACGCGCGCCGCGACTTCCCCGTGCGCAACGACGAGACATGGTGCAAGCACACCCTGGCCGTCCGTGACGGCGACGGGGTCAGGCTGGACTACCTGCCGGTAACCATCACCCACTGGAAACCGGTGGAACGGAAATACTGAGGATCAGGAGGCGCCAATGGCGAAACCAAACGACCTGGGGCTCCGGGGTTGGGTCTGGGCCGGCAAGTACGGTCTCCAGCGCCCCGCCTACACGTTGCAGAGGCTGACCGGCCTCGGCATCATCTTCTACCTGGTTCTGCACCTCTTCGTCACCGCCCAGAAGGTGGGCGGCGAAGCGAGCTGGAACAAGGTCATGGACACCGTGAAGCCGCTTCACGTGGGCGAGTACCTGCTCTTCCTGTGCATCCTCTTCCACGCCGTCAACGGGTTCCGCCTCTTCTGGGCGGAAATGGGGCTCAACCTGGGCAAGCCCTACAAGAACATCTACCCCTACTCGACGTGCCTGGACCGCAACCGGCTCCTGTTCTGGCTCTGCATCAGCCTCATCGCCGTCCTCGCGGTGATCGGGACGCTGGATTTCTTCGAGCTGTTCCACCTGATCGCCTAGCTGACCCCCATCGGGGTCGGAATCGGAATCGGGGTCGGGAGTCGGGGTCGGGAGTCGAAACAGGAAAGAACAAGATGACATTCGGCCACGAACATTTGGATGTCTATCGCACGGCCCTGGAGTATGTTGGACTGGCCTATTGAGAACAACGATGCCGTCAGGGCATTTTTTGGATCCGGAGGTTACCCATGAAAGAATCTAGACTCTGGTTCTGGCACATGATGGCGGGGATGATCCTCATCCTCCTGCTGGGTCTGCACACCCTGATCATGCATTTCGACACCGTCCTGGCCTTCTTCGGCTTCATCCCGAAGAGCGCCTGGACCGCCGCGGGGCCCTCCGGCGCGCTCAACTTCCAGGAGAGCGTGCTCCCCCGCATGCAGTCGATCTTCATGACGGCGGTCTACGTCCTGCTGGCGATTTTCGGGCTGTTCCACGGCCTTTACGGGGTCCGGTCCATCATCTGGGAACTGAAGATCCCCCTGGGCGCCAAGAAGGCGGCAGGTGTGCTGGTGGTCGTGGTCGGGTTGGCCCTCGCGGCCTACGGCGTCGTGACGGTCCTTCAGGGGCACCTCCGGGCGGACTCCCTGATGAACACCCCCCGGTAGGAGGACCCATGGAACACCATCAAGCCCCCGAGATCGACGACAGCAAAGTCATCGCCGAGATCACCTTCCGGGTCCGGCGCTTCGACGGGACGGACCCCGGCGCCCCTTCCCGGTTCCAGGACTACAAGGTCCCCGTCATGCAGGGCATGACCGTCCTGGAAGGCCTGATCCACCTCAAGGCGGAGGTCGACCCCACCCTCTCCTGGCGGGCGTCCTGCCGCATGGGCGTCTGCGGGTCGTGCGGCATGTTCATCAACGGCTTCCCCACCCTGGCCTGCCAGCAGCAGATCATGAAGCTTCACGCGAAGGTGGTGGTCCTGGAACCGCTGCCCAACTACCCTGTGGTGAAGGACCTCGTGACGGACTTCAGCCGGCTGTTCGAGGCCCATCGCCGGGTCAAGCCCTACATTGTCCGCAAGGGCACGCCCCCCGAAAAGATCGAGGGGGAGTTCGGCCAGACGCCGGACGAACTGGTCGCCTACCTGCAGTTCTCCTACTGCCTCAAGTGCGGGCTCTGCATGTCCGCCTGCCCCACGGTGGGAAGCCTCCCCGAGTTCCCGGGTCCCCAGCCCCTCGGCCAGGCGCTGCGGTACGTCTACGACACCCGGGACGAGGGTTTCCACGAACGCGCCGAGGTGGTGGACACCCCCTTCGGGATCTTCCGCTGCCACTTCGCGGGAGCCTGCTCGGAAGCCTGCCCCAAGGGGATCGACCCGGCCTTCGCCATCCAGCTCCTCAAGAAGGAGATCATCCGCCAGTCCGTCCTCCGCGGCTGCCCGAGGAAAACCGCGCCGGTCCTCTCCCTCGAGCGCGACGACGCGGTCCGGAAGGAGAACATCCCGCCGGCCCCCGCCCGCACCGTGGAGTGACGAGGGCCCCGGCAAGCCCCGATGGCCCGGTCCGATCAGCGCCGAAGCGTCGGGGCAAACCTCCCGGCCTCTCGCTGTCGACGGTTTTGCAAGCCGTGGGAGATTCCCGTGGGGAAAACGCCAATCGACAAGACGACCTGCCATTTCCGGGAGATGGCGCCGGAACCCGTCCCGGAGGGGTCGTCCTCCGCCGACGCGGCCACCGTCCGGACGCCCGTGCCCCCGGAGGACAACCTGGCCGCCTCCATCCGCGAGGTGGAGGAAAAGTTGCTCGGACCCTCGGGCGAGGCGGAGAAGGACCCGCTGGTGGGGACCACGGTGGGCCCCTACCGGGTGAACGCCTTCCTCGGGGTGGGCGGGATGGGGCGGGTCTACCGGGCCACCGACACCCGGCTCAAGCGCACGGTGGCCCTCAAGTTCCTCCGGGTGAACGACCCGGAGTCGGTGGCACGGCTGCTGAAGGAGGCGCAGGCCCTGGCGAAGCTCGACCACACCCACGTCTGCCGCGTCTACGACGTGGGGGAGATCGAAGGGAAGCCTTACATCGCCATGCAGTACATCGACGGGGTCTCCCTCTCGCAGCAGGCCGGGCACCTCTACCAGGAGCAGAAGCTGCGGCTGGTGAAGGCGGTGGCGGAGGGACTGGGGGAGGCGCACCGGCTGGGGCTGGTGCACCGGGACATCAAGCCGGGTAACGTCATGCTGGAGAAGGCGGCCAGCGGCGCCTGGAAACCCTTCGTCATGGACTTCGGCCTGGCGCGGGACACCGGGGAGAAAGGGGTCTCGGTCACGGGGGAGGTGGTGGGAACACCCCTGTACATGGCGCCGGAGCAGGCGTCGGGGAGGGTCCACGAAATCGGGCCCCGGACGGACGTCTACGCGCTGGGGGCGACCCTGTACGAACTCCTGGCGGGACAGCCCCTCTGGAGCGCAGACAACCCCATCGCCATCTTCGCCAGCATCGTGCTGGAGGAACCGCGCCCGTTGCGGTCCATCGACCGGCGGATCCCCGAGGACCTCGAGACTGTCGTGATGAAGTGCCTGGAGAAGGACCCGGCCAAGCGTTACGCCGACGCCGCGGAACTGGCGGCGGACCTGGGCCGCTACCTGGAGGGAGAGCCGATCACGGCGCGCCGGGCGTCCGTCGCCTACCGGGCCTGGAAGAAGGTCCGGAAACACAAGGCCGTCGCCATCCTCGCCCTGGTCTCGCTGGCCCTGCTGGCAACGCTTTCCGTGCTCTGGGCCCGCTCCGCCTACCTATCGGCGCGCAAAGTGGAGCTGGCGGCGCTCTTCGACCGGGAAGTGCGCTACGTGGAGAGCTTCATGGCCTGGGTGAAAAGCCGGCCCCTCCACGACACGCGGGAGGAGCTGGCGTTTCTCCGGGCCCGCCTGGACCGGATCCGGGCGCGGATGGAGCGGGAGGGGCCCGTGGCCCTCGGCCCCGGGCACTACGCCCTCGGCCGGGGGCTGCTGGCGCTGGGGGACCTGACCCCCGCCCGCGACCACCTCCGCAGAGCCGCGGAGGCGTACGACTTCCGGACCCCCGACGTCTGCTACTACCTCGGGTTGACCCTGATGAGCCTCTACCAGGTCGAGGACCGCCGAATCCAGGTCCTGGACCCGGCGGAGCGCCCGGCGGCCCTGGGAAAAGCCATCCGGGAGCTTCGAAACCCCGCCCTGGACTACCTCCGGGAAGGCCGGGCCGTGATGAGCGCTTCCCCCGAGTACGTGGAAGCCCTGCTGGCCTTTCGCGAGGGCAAGAGCGCCGCGGCGGAGGCGAAAGCGCGGGAAGGGCTGGCCCGCTTCCCCTGGCAGGCCGACATCCAGGGCCTTCTGACGAGCATCCTCATCGAACGCGCCCCCCAACCGGGCGCACCGGAAGCGCCGGGGAACGCCTCAACCCCGCTCGCGCAAGCCGCCGCCCTCGTGGACGACCTGGTCCGGCGCTACCCCAGCGACAGCGAACCCCGGAAACAACGGATGCACCTGCTGTACATCCACACGAAGGAACGCCTGCGAGCCGGGGACCTCGCCGGCGCCGAAAAACTCCTGGAACAGTCCCGGCAGGAACGACGGGCGTGCCTCGTCATCGACCCGGCGGCGGCAGCCGAGACGATCATGGTCCTCCACATCGAATTCATCCTGTCGGAACACCTGATCCAGAACGGGATCGACTCAGCCCCCCCGGTTTTCGACGAGGGGTTGCGGGAAGCCCGCAAACTGGTGGCAGCGTCACCGGCGCTCCCTGAGGGATACCTGTTCCTGGGTGCGTTCCTGCAGCTCAGGGCCAACGCGCTGCCGTCTTCCGACCACCCCCGGGCCGTAGCCCTCCTGGAGGAGGCCACGGCGGTCCTTCGCAAGGGGGAAGCCCTCGCCGGCGAGGGGGGCGCCAACTTCAGCGTCCAGCTCGGGAACACGCGCTTCGGGCAGAGCCGAATCCTCGCCGCCCAGGGAAAAGACCCCGGCCCGGCCCTGGACGAGGCGATCCAGGCCTACCGGCGGGCCCTTCGCGTGCTGAGCGAAGAGGCCTTGATGCACCAGAACCTGGGGGTCGCCCTCCTGACGAAAATCCGCTGGGAACTGAAAGCCGGGCGGGACCCAACCCCCCTCATTGCCGAGGCGAAGACTTCCCTCGGCAGGGCCCTTGCCCTCGACCCCGACCTGGAATTACCCGGCTTGGGGACCGCCATGCTGCTGCAGGCGGAAGTCGCGTGGGACCTCCTGGCGGGGAAGGACCCCCAGCGACCCCTCGACGCCCTGCGGGACCTGGCCGCGGCCCCGGGCCTGAAGGGCCCCGCCCGCAAGCAGATCTTCTTCATGCATTTCGACACCCTCGTCAACCTCGTATTTAACGACCTCTCGGGCGGGAAAGACCCCCGGGCGACCCTCGGGGAAGCGGTGGAGGCCCTGCGGAACTGGGAAACCGCGGCCCCGGCATCCGAACCGCACAATCTGACCCGCCTGCATTTCCACTACGTGGAAGCGCAGGCCAGGCTCGCGAAACAGGAATCACCGTTTGACGCCCTGTCCGCCGGAGAAACCATCCTCGAGACGATGATTTCCCGGCAGAACAAGCCAAACCTCTTTCTTTACCGGGCGCGTTTCCACCGCCTGCGGGGGGAGTACGCCCGGATGACGGGGAAGTCCCCCGACAAGGAATACCGCGCGGCAGAGGCTGCGCTCGGGCTCGTCTCCGGCGAGGTCAAACCGGAACTCTCCGCCTCCCTGACCGCGGAATCCGCAACCCTGCTCCTGGACCGCGCGCTCGAAGCCCCCGACCCCATCGCGCGGCGAACCCTGGCCGTCCGGGCCTCGGACACCTTCCGTGAGGCCCGGGCCCGCTACGCGCTGATCGCCCTGGAGTACGGCCCCCAGATCCAGCGGGCCCGGGAGATCGCCGGGAACCGGTAAACTCCGAACCAATTGATTTGACATTCGATGTCGCGCGGGTTATCGTAAGGGTGTATTCTCGAAGGGTGGAGCCCGGCATGTTGATGACCCTCCAGGAATCCGTCGCCGCCTTCGTCTCGAAGTACGGGATGGAACTTATCATCGCGGGGAGCGCCGTTTCCCTGGTCCTCATCGTCGTCATCGTCTGGACGATCTTCCGGAAACGGGGGGAGACCGAGGCCGCCGACGTGTCGAAGCCTGGTCCGCCGCCTGTTCACGCCGCCCACTACCCCACCCGGGAGCAGGTCCTCGACGCCCTGGTGGAATTCGACGCCTACCCCACCTTCGCCAAGATCCTGGCCGAGGTATTCAACCACTTCTCCATGGAGTACCTGAACAGCTACGGGGAACTGGGGGCTTCCTTCGCCCGCCTGGTCGACTTCCCCAAGGGCGCCAAGGGCCTTTCCCCCACGCAGAAGGCCGCGATGGTCACCATCGTCCGCGTACTCATGTCCAGCGACTTCATCCGGAACAAGTGCGGCGACACCGTGGAGGAGAACTTCGAGACCTTCATGCAGGAAGTGGCCGAATCCCCCTTGAATTGACCCCGTGCGCGCGCGCCCCAAGGTACGCGCGCCGAGCCGAGGCGCGCGGCAGCGCCGATGCCGGTTCCCTCGGGAGGGGCGGCCGGGATCGCGCCCTTGCCCCTTGTTTTCTCCGCAACCCCAACGCCGGCCTCGGCTCGGCCGGCGTACCGCCCCAACGCCGGCCTCGGCTCGGCCGGCGTACGGGAGACTTGATTTTGGGCCGGAAAGCGGGTATGGTGTCCCGTTTTCAGGGAGGGCCGCCTTGTTCCGCAACCCGGACGCCGCCATCACTACGCCTGTACCCGTCGCCGAAGGGCCGAAGGCCGATGCCCGCCCCTCCGCCGACGGGAAGGGTACGCACGCTCCCGCGGACATCACGCTCATCCTCCCCGTCTACAACGAAGCCGACATCCTGCCGGGCATCGTCCGCTCCGTCGCCGGCTTCGTCCGGGAGTTCCCCCGCTACCGTGCCGTCTTCGTGGACGACGGCTCCGACGACGGGACCCCGGCGCTGCTGGAGAAAGCGATCGCGGACCTCGGCCAGCCCCGGCTCGAGTGCTGCCTCCTCCCGCGGAACGGGGGCAAGGGCTTGGCCATCCACGCGGGCATCGACCGGGCCACGGGGTCGTACGTCCTCTTCACCGACGGGGACCTGGCCTACTCCTTCGACCATCTGCACCGGTTGGCGGACGCCCTCACCCGCCACGACGTCGTCATCGGGAGCCGGCGCCTCCTCCGCGAGCGCCAGGTGAACATCCGCCTGGTCCGGCGCTTCACCGGTGAAGTCTTCAACCGGCTGGTCCGGCTCCTGCTCCGCCTGCCTTACCGGGACACCCAGGCCGGCCTCAAGGGGTTCACCCTGGCCGCCGCCCGGGAGATCTTCCGGCGGCAGCGGACCTTCGACTTCACCTTCGACGTGGAACTGATCTACATCGCGCGGAAACTGGGATACTCGGTCGGCGAGATCGCGGCGCACGTTTCCGAAACCCACTCGTACAAGGTCTCGAAGGTCCGCATGGTCCGGGACCCGCTGAAGATGTTCCTGGCGCTGTTCCGGATCTGGTGGCACGGCACCGCCGGGCACTACGCCGCCCCGAAGCGCGCAGACAGCACCCCAAAGGGGGAGAAGGCCCGATAGCATTATTCTTTGTGTTCCTTGCGTTCTTTGTGGTAAGAAATTCCCTCGGCAAGCGCCCGCGGGCTGAAAACGGTCCGTATTCGTTTCTGGCAGATCGTGCGGAGGAAACGAGCCTTGAACGTGACGCATGAAGGCCGCCGTTTCAATCCTTCCGAAATCGGGCGCATTCACCGGAGCCTGTCGAAAGCCGTGGAATGCCTCGAGGCCTACTACCGTTTTTCCCCCCGGGAGTGGTTCCACTACGGCTTCGACCTGCGGACGGCGCGGGACCTGGGGCCCGGTGTCCCGCCCCGCCCCCCCCACGTCCTGGCGGAGGTGGCCCGGAGCGTGCCCCGGGGGGCGGCCGCCCAAGAGGCGAAACCCGCCGGCGGGCCCCCGTGCCAGGATGTCTACGCCATCGTCCTCTACGACGCCAACATCCTCCGGTTGACGTCCGGCCGGCCCGAGGCCGACTTCGACCGCCTCCTCCTGCTCATCCTGACCCACGAGTTGGTCCACATCGCCCGGTTTTTCCACCAGGCGGACTACGACGCCCCCGAAACGGAGCGCCTCCCCGAGGAAACCCGCGTGCACCGGCTGACCCGGCGCGTCCTCGAGCGCCTGGGGGACCCGGAACTCCTCGCGCTGGCCGACGCTCACACGTCCGGGGAATACTCCTTCTGAAGCAGTTCCCGCGCCCGCTTGACCACTTCCTCCATGGTCACCGCCTTCATGCACCGCCGGTCGATGGGGCACACCGTGGTGAAGCACGGCCCGCAGATGTTCTTCCTCAGGGAGACGGCCCGATTCGAGAAGGGGCCGCCGATAACGGGGTCCGTGGGGCCGAAGAGGGCCACCTGGGGCACGTCGAAGGCGGCGGCGAGGTGCATCATCCCGGAGTCCGTCCCGACGAAGAGCCGGCAGGTGGCGATGAGGGCCGCGGTCTCCACCAGGCCGAGGGTCCCGCACGCGTTGAAGAGGTTCGTCCCGTCGCACTCCTGGATGACCAGGTCGGCGATGGCCCGGTCACCCCTCGCCCCGAAGAGGATCACGTTGAAGGGGATGCGATGGCGCAGCTTCCGGAGGACGGCCGCGTAGCGCTCCGGCAGCCACCGCCCCGCCGAGGAGCCGGCGGACCCGGCGAAGAGCCCGATCAGGGGGTTCCGCGGGTCGACCCCGAGCTTGGCGAGCGCTTCGCGGGCGGTCTGGACGAGCGGCTCCGTCAGGCGGACCCGGAGGTCGGGCCGGAATTGGGGCTCCTTCAGGTAGTTGACGGGAGACAAGCCGGACTCGTGCAGAAGCTGGAGGTGAAGGTAGACCTGGTGGAAGCGGCGAAGCTCCTCGGGCAGCCGGACGCTTCGGGTCAGGAGCGGGGACCACAGCCCCGTCACGTGCCCGATCCGGTGCTTCGCCCCCGAGGCCAGGCCTGTCAGTCGGGTCTGAAGGTCCGTTCGGAAGCCCACGAACACGCCCGGTCGCTTCCGGCGAACCGCCTTCCACAGGCGGAACGTGCCCCGGATCTCGCGCCGCCGCAGGGCGTCGGTCTTCCACGTCACCGAATCGTCGGTCTCCCCCAGGGTGCGGAGCAGGTTGGCGATCGACGCGGGGGCCACCAGGAGCAACCGGACCCCCTCGTGGTGACGGCGGATCTCCCGCAGCGACGGGACCGCCATCAGGGCTTCCCCCAGGGTTTCAACCCCCCCGACGGCGACGGTCCGTCGCCGGGGGTCGATGCGGATGGGTTTCCGGGGGGCCACGGAGGCCTCACCTCGCGACGGGCGCCGGGACGGCCGAGCCCGGGTCGTGGGGAAGGGGCGGTTTCAGGCCGACCCGGCGGGGCGCCCGGGCTTCGCGGCCCCGGCCCGGCGGCAGCACCCCGGCCCGGCCCGCTTCGCCGGGCTCGAAACCGAGGATGGCCACCGGCAGCCTCATGGTGTCTCTCCGGTCAGTTCCGGCTGAAGATGGATTCGACGTAGTCGTCCACGTTGAACTCGATGAGGTCGTCCATCTTCTCCCCGATGCCGACGTAGCGGATGGGGAGGTTGAGTTCCCGGGAGATGGCCACCACGACGCCGCCCTTGGCCGTCCCGTCCAGCTTGGTGACGACGAGGCCGGTCACGCCCGTGGTCCGGAGGAACTCCCGGGCCTGGTTGAGGCCGTTCTGGCCGGTGGTGGCGTCGATGATCAGGTACACCTCGTGGGGGGCGCCGGGGACCCGCTTCCCCGCGATGTTGCGCATCTTCTCCAGCTCTTTCATCAGGTTGTGCTTGGTGTGAAGCCGGCCGGCGGTGTCCACGATCACCAGGTCGGCCCCGTCGGCCCGGGCCCGGTCGACGGACTCGTAAAGCACGGCGGACGGGTCCGCGCCGTGAGACTTCCGCACGATGACGGCGCCGGAGCGCTGGGCCCAGATCTCGAGCTGCTCGATGGCCGCCGCCCGGAAGGTGTCCGCGGCGCAGACCACGACTTTCCGGCCGCCCAGGATGTAGCGGTTGGCCAGCTTGCCGATGGTGGTGGTCTTGCCGACGCCGTTCACCCCCACCACGAAGACGACGCCCGGAGGCGCCGCCGCCAGGGCCTTGTCCTCGGCCGCCGGCCGCTCGAGGATCCCCCGGAGGGTGTCCTTGATGACGGCCACGAGCTGGTCCATGTCGTTGAGGGCGTTGCGGCCGATCTCCTTCCGGGCCCGCTCCAGGATCTCCATCGTGACCGGCACCCCGATGTCGGCGCCGATCAGGATCGCCTCCAGCTGGTCGAGGACCTCGGCGTCGATCTTCTTCTTCCCGAGGAACAGGTCCCCGATCTTCCCCGCCAGGTTGTCCGTGGTGGACTTGACGGCGGTCTTCAGCTTGTTGAACAGACTGGACAGCATTCGATTTATTCCTCCTCCAGGCCGCGCTTCCTCCACGAAAGGAAAGTTCCGCGGATACGCGCGTTATTAACCACGGATGAACCCTCGCCGGTTAATGATTCGCAGCCTCCTGACTGATCAGGCGGCCCATCTCGGTGATGAATTCGTCCAGGTCCTGTATCATCGCCTGGACTTCCGCTTCGCTGAAGACCACATAATCGGCGTAGTCCGCGAAAGAACGCTTGTCGTAAGCCCTGTGCAGAGCCTTTCCGAATCGTCCATCAACCCTGCCGGTTTTGACAAAACCCTGATTGAACCAACTGATCAGCGGTTGATGTTTGGAAGATGCGAACCCCTTTTTCAACGCGAAAGCGGAAAGAGCATAGAACATCCCGTAATAGACCCGGTTGACGGCCAGTGCATTCCGCTTGTTCTCCAGTAAAAATCGAGCGTCCCGCAGGGCTTCCGAAGCCCTTTGCATTTTGTGGCCGACCAGAACAAGCAACTCATCCGGCGTCAGGTTCATGCCGAGATACCCTCACTGAATGCCTTCAGGATGAACGGCTGTTTTCCTTTCCAGGTGTCCAGGTCCTCACGAGAGATCACCTTGACATCGGACAGGATGTCGTATTCGAGATCCAGCTCGAAGCAGGCATCGAGGATGGCATTCTCCACTCGCCAGTCGAAACGGGAATTGAGCACGACGAGGATATCGAAATCCGAGTCGGGCAAAGCTCGGGCACTTGCTCGCGAGCCAAAGAGGATCACGGGGCCGATGACATCCCCGAAGCGCTGTCGGAGCACGTCGGCGACCCGGTTGATCAGTTCACGGCCGTCCATTCTCTCCTCCGACATTATTAAACCACGGATGAACACGGATTGACACGGATTTTTATGGAATCACCTTCGTGGGCACCGGGGAAGAATCCGGCGTCGATGCCGCTTTCTGAGGGAATCCGCAAGAAGCCCCATTCGTCCTTCACCGTTCGTGTGGTCCGTGTGGTTCGTGGTGATCCTCCGGGCCCGCGGCCTCAGGCCCAGTCGACGATCTCCCCGCCGTGGACGAGGTGAACGGTCCCGTCCGGGGCGCGGAGCCGCAGGGCCCCGTCGGGGTCGAGGCCGTCGGTGACGCCGCGGAGGGCGCCCCCCGGCGTCCGGGCCTCCACCCGCCGCCCGCGGGCGTAGGTGGACCGACGCTCCCACTCCGCCAGGACCCCGCCGGCCCTCCCCTGGGCCAGCGCGGCCAGGGCGGCATCGAGGGCGTCCAGCACCCGGGCCAGGACGTCGCGCCGGGAAAAGCCGATGCCGGTGATCGTCCGCAGGGAAACCGCACGGTCCCGGATCGCGTCGGGAAAACGCTCCTGGCCGACATTGATGCCGATCCCCAGCACCACGAAGGCGATCCCGCCGTCGACCGCCTCGGACTCCGCCAGGATGCCGCAGACCTTCCGCCCGTTCCAGAGCACGTCGTTGGGCCACTTCAGGTCGAGGGCCCCCTCGGCGTCGGGGCCGATCAGTGCCGACAACGCCCGGTGAACGGCCACGCCCGCCGCCAGGGTGAGCCACCCGGGCTGGAAATCACGGCTTGCGCCGCCCGAAACGCCCCACGCGCCTTTCGGCTGGAAGTCGGCGGGGGCCAAGACCAGGGTGGCGTAGACCCCGGTGTCGGGCGCCGAGTGCCAGTCGTGACCCACCCGTCCCCGCCCGGCCGTCTGCTCGCCCGCCAGCAGCAGCGTCCCGGGCCCGGCCTCCCTCCGCCGGGCCATCTCCAGCGCCCGGGCGTTGGTGGAATCGGTGACGGACCACGAAACCACCCGCCGGACGAATCGCCAACCGTCCAGCATTGCGGGATCGGGTTCATAACCACAAACGTCTCTTGAAACCACGCTCCACCTCCTCGTTGTCCGAGCCGATCCGGCCATCAACCCCGAACCACACCAACCACGCGAACGGAATTTCAGACCCGTCCTCGAGGTCGGCCCTTCCGGGCTGAACCACTAAGAACACTAATCTCCACTAATGGTTATAAGGACATGGATGTCAGGCCCTGAAACCGGTTATTACGTCAACCGTCATCCTTCCGAGGCCGTCGCTTCCCCCTCCCTCTGATTTAGTGAGAATTAGTGAAATTAGTGGTTTTGACCCGGAACCCGCCGCGGATCCATCGGCGGTTGGCGACGACGGACGCGACGAGCGCCGCCCCGAAGCACGCCGCGGTGAGGGTGTCCACCAGGCCGGGGTCGAAGTCGAGGCCCGTCAACCGGTCCGCCAGGTACTTGACGTAGGAGACGGGCAACCCCCGGTGGCCGAGTTTCTCCAGGACCTGGAAGTGCCACTCGGTGAGGGGGCAGAACCCCACCCCGTACCAGAGGCCCAGGAGGAACCACGAGGCGCCCGTCAGCAGAAGGGTGACGAGGTTGGCCTTCCGGGTCGGCTTCCACGCCCACCCGAAGAGGTTGAAGACGATCAGCGCCGTGTGGAAGGCCAGAAAAAGAAAGTCAAGAATCGTGTATCCCCACATTCAGGAAAGCGCCTCCCGGAGACTGGACGGCGGTCCCGGCCTCTCGCAAAGCCGCGAAGGCGCCAAGCCTGCAAACATCGCATCCCTGGCGGGATGCGGAAGCCTGTTTTCCCTTACGATACGCATCGGGACGGGCAAAGAAATGTAAATTGCGTCCAAAAACCGCCAGAAATCATGGCTTTGCGAGGCTTTGCGCCTTGGCGACTTTGCGAGAGGCGAACTCCCGTCATCCCAGCAGGGCCAGGGCGGCGCGGAGGGTGGCGGCCTTCTCGTCGAGTTCCGCCTGCTTTTTCCGGTTCTTCGCCACCACGTCCGCCGGGGCCTTGGCGAGGAAGTCGGCGTTGGCGAGCTTGACCTCGATCTTGAGCAGTTCGTCCTCGAGCTTCCGGATCTCGCGGTGGAGCCGGTCGCGCTCGGCCCCGGGGTCGGCCGCCGGTTCCGCCAGGAGCTGGAAGCGCACCCCGGGGCAGGCCCCCTTGAGGGCCCCCGGGGCATCGGTGAGGGGGCTCGACCGGCGGAGGCCGTCCAGGACGCCCAGCTGCCGGATCTCCGCGTCGAAAAGGGCCAGGGAGGCCGCCGCCTCGTCCCCGCCCTCGAACTCCAGCGGCAGGCGCTTGCCCGGCGGGATGTTGTTCTCCGCCCGGATGGTCCGGACGGCCGTCACGAACTCCTTGAGGAACTCCACGTGCCGCACGGCGTCGGGGCACTCCATCCCGGACAGGGCCTCCGGGAAGCGGGCGACCATGACGGACTCCCCCTCCCGCGGCAGTTTCTGCCAGATCTCCTCGGTGATGAAGGGCATGAAGGGGTGAAGCAGCCGCAGGCTCCGGTCCAGGACATAGAGGAGCAGGTCGAGGGTCTCGGCCCGCCGGGGGGCGTCCTCGGCCAGCCGCGGCTTGGCGAACTCGATGTACCAGTCGCAGAACTCGTGCCAGAAGAAGTGGTAGATGGCGTCCGCCGCCTCGTGGCAGAGGAAGTCGTCCAGCGAGGCGTTCATGGTCGCGGTGGTTTCGTTCAGCCGGTGGAGGACCCACCGGTCCGTCTCGTCCAGCGTCCCGCCGGCCAGGAGTTCGCGGATCCGTGCCTCGTCCACCGGCGCCATGTCGTCGGGCATCTTCATGACCAGGAAACGCGCGGCGTTCCAGATCTTGTTGGCGAAGGCCCGGTAGCCCACCATGCGGTCCATGCTGAAGGGGAGGTCGCTGCCGGGCATGGCCATGATGGCCAGGGTGAAGCGGACGGCGTCGGTCCCGTACTTGGACATGATCTCGAGCGGGTCCAGGGCGTTCCCCTTCGACTTGCTCATCTTCTGGTTGTGCTCGTCCCGCACCAGCCCGTGGATGTAGACGGTCCGGAAAGGGGCGTCGTCCATGAACTTCATCCCCATCATGATCATCCGGGCGACCCAGAAGAAGATGATGTCGTACCCGGTGATGAGCAGGTCGGTGGGGTAGAAGCGCTCGAGGTCCCGGGTCCGCTCCGGCCAGCCCAGCGTGGAGAAGGGCCAGAGGGCGGAGGAGAACCAGGTGTCCAGCACGTCCTCCTCCTGGCGGATGGAGGGCGAACCGCAGTGTGCGCACGTGTCCGGGTCGGTCCGGGCGACGGTGTACCGCTCGCAGGCGGGGCAGAACCAGGCCGGGATGCGGTGCCCCCACCAGAGCTGGCGGGAGATGCACCAGTCGTGGATGTCCGCCATCCACGTGAAGAAGGTCTTCTCGTAGCGCGGGGGAACGAACCGGGTCAACCCCTTCTCGACGGCTTCCACGGCCCGGTCCGCCAGGGGCTTGACCTTGACGAACCACTGGCTGGAGACCAGCGGTTCCACCACCGTCGTGCAGCGCTGGCAGTGCCCGACGTTGTGGACGTGCTTCTCCACCTTCTCCAGCAGGCCCTCCGCCTCCAGTTTCTCCAGGACCGCCGCCCGGCAGGCGTAGCGCTCCAGGCCGGCAAAGGGCCCGGCGGCGGCCGTCATTCGGCCGTGCTCGTCGATGACCCGCACGAAGGGCAGGTGGTGCCGCTGCCCCGTGAGGAAGTCGTTGGGGTCGTGGGAGGGCGTCACCTTCACCATGCCCGTGCCGAAGTCCATGGCCACCATCTCGTCCTCGACGAGGGGGATCTCCCGGCCGAGGAGGGGGAGGATCACCGTGGCTCCCCGCAGGTGGGCGAAGCGCTCATCGGCCGGGTTCATGGCCACGCCGGTGTCCCCCAGCATGGTCTCGGGCCGGGTGGTGGCCACGGTGACGAACTCGCCGGGGCGCCCCTTCACCGGGTAGCGGATGTACCAGAGCTTGCCCTCGAGGGTCTCGTACTGGGTCTCGAGGTCGGAGATGGCCGTGCCGCAGCGGGGGCACCAGTTGACAATGTACTCGCCCTTGTAGATCAGGCCTTCCTCGTAGAGCCGCACGAAAACCTCGCGGACCGCCCGGGAGAGGCCGTGGTCCAGGGTGAAGCGCAGGCGTTCCCAGTCGCAGGAGGTCCCCAGCTTCCGGAGCTGCCCCAGGATCCGGCCGCCGTACTCCTCCTTCCACTGCCACACCCGCTTCTCGAAGGCCTCCCGGCCCAGGTCCTGGCGGGTCTTGCCCTCGCCCTGGCGGAGGGTCTTCTCCACCACGTTCTGGGTGGCGATGCCGGCGTGGTCGGTCCCCGGCAGCCAGAGGGTGTCGTAGCCGCGCATCCGTTTCCAGCGGACGATGACATCGTGCAGGGTGAAGCAGAAGGCGTGCCCGATGTGGAGGGTCCCCGTGACGTTGGGCGGGGGGATCACGATGGAGAAACGGTCCTTGCCGTTCCCTTCGGGGGTGGGCTTGAACAGGCCCTTCTTCTCCCAGTAGGTGTACCACTTTGTTTCCACTTCAACGGGCTCGTATGACTTCGGGAGCGTTTCTTTCATGGTTGTCATCCTCGGATTGAACTGGCGGGGCACAACCGCTTCGGCCCCGCAGAGGGAAAAACAATTGGCTATGCTACCTCATTTCGCGGCCGTTTTCCAGTTCGGCTTTCAATTAATCTGTCCTTGCCTCACACCAAGTCGCAAAGCCGCCAAGCCTCGCAAAGAAAGACCGGGTGGTTTCCGCTTGACCCGGGCTGGGGGTTTCCGCCGACGGTTGGTTGTTCTCCTTGCAGTTATACCAGGCTTAAGATATCATTAACCGCTGATCACGCGCAGGGGGCTCATCCATGGACATGATTGTAAATACGTTCGATCAGGTGCTGAAGAAGGGGAAGGAGATCGGGGCCTCCGACTGCCACCTCAGCGTGGGGTCCCCGTGGAAATACCGGATCCACGGGCACATCGTCCCCATCAAGAGCCTGCCCAACATGAAGATCGAGGAGGCGGAGGCCCTGGTACGGCACATCGTCCGCTCCGGGCACGTACACCTGCAGGGCGACTTCGATCAAGCCATCCAGGTACTGCAGGACCTCGATTGTTCCTACTCCCTCCCCGGGGTTTGCCGTTTCCGGGTCAACATCTGCCGCCAGCGGGGGACCTTCTCCATCGTCCTGCGCGTCATTCCCTTCGAGGCCCCCTCCATCGAGGCGCTGGGGCTGCCCCCCGTGATCCGGGACATCGCCATGGAGGAGCGCGGGCTGGTCCTCCTGACGGGGATCACGGGCAGCGGCAAATCCACCACGCTGGCGGCCATGGTCCGGGAGATCAACCTCGCCAAGCCCGCCAAGATCGTGACCATCGAGGATCCCCTGGAATACCTCCACCGGGAGGTCAAGGCCTCGGTGATTCAGCGCGAGGTGGGATCCGACACGGAGAGTTTCGCCCGGGCCCTGCGCGCCGCCCTCCGCCAGGACCCGGACGTGATCCTGGTGGGCGAGATGCGGGACCGGGAGACCATCGACACCGCCATCAAGGCCGCGGAAACCGGCCACCTGGTCTTTTCCACCCTCCACACCACCGACGCCCCCAAGTCCATCAGCCGCATTCTCAGCGTCTTCGACCTCTCCGAGCAGCAGGCCGTCCGCCTGCGCCTGTCGGAAACGATCCGGGCGGTGGTTTCCCAGCGCCTCATCCGCCGCTGCGACCAGCAGGGCCGGGTCGCCGTCCTGGAGATCATGCGCTCGACCCTCAGCATCCAGGACTGCATCGAAAACCCCGAGAAAACCGGCGCCATCAAGGATTTCGTGGCCCAGGGCGGCGACACTTACGGCATGCAGACCTTCGACCAGCACCTGATGCGGCTCTTCAACGAGGGCATCATCGACATGGAAACGGCGAAGGCGGCCGCCACCAGCGCCTACGACTTCGAACGCAACGTTCAGTTCAGCTGACGCCGGGCCTAACCCGGGCAGGCCGGGAACGAACCACGGATGGACACGGATAAACACGGATTCTGAAGGACAAGGACCGACAGACAAACCGTCTGGGATGGTCCCAAACTCGAATCACCTATCCGTCTTCGTCTTTGGTTTCCACTCTCTCACCCTCTGCTGGAGGGCCTTCAAATCGGCGGCGGTGAGGCTTTCGGCCAGACGTCCCACCGAGAGCTTTGCGACTTCATCCCCCCCGGATGCGGCGAGCGAGAACCAGAAATAGGCTTCCTTGGTATTCTTTTCGATGATGACCCCATTGTCGTACATCGCGCCCACGTGGAATTGAGCCTCGACCCAACCATGCTCCGCAGCCCGGATCCACAGCGATTTCGCTTTGGCCGGGTCGCGCGCCACCCCCCTGCCCATGGAGTACAGCTTCCCAAGGTAGAACATCGCCTTGGGATCACTCTCCTCCGCGGCCAATCGAATCAGTTGGTCCGCCGCCAAACGCAGCCATTTTTCGGATTCCGCCTGAGTCAAGTCAGTTCCGAAGAGACTGGTATCCGATAGACCAAGGTTGTATTGAGCCCAGACGTAGCCCTGCTCCGCCGACTTTTTCAGCCAGATCATCGCCTGTGATTCATCCACAGGAACGCCCAGGCCATCCTCATACAATAGGCTTAGATTGCATTGGGCTTTCGCGTTCCCCTGCTCCGCGGCGCTGCGGGTCCATCGGAAAGCCTCCGCCTCGTTTTTCTGAACACCTTCTCCGTACATATACATCCAGCCCAGTTTGCTCTGGGCCTCCGCATTACCTTGCCCGGCCGCCAAACGCAGCCATCTGGCTGCTTCCTCCTTGTTTTTGGAGACCCCTTCCCCTTCGAAATACATGACGCCCACCTTTAACCGGGCATCTGCATTTCCCTTTTTCGCCGCTTCGAGAAGGGCTCCGAATTCCGCATCCGGAATCACGAATGCGCAGTAAAAAAAAACAGAAAGAATCGCAAACAACAATCGTTTCATGTTTGACATCACCACCCCAAGGCTTCGCGCCGGGATTGTTTCTCTGGACATCAGTATCCCGGCGACAACAATAGTATACCAGAGATGGACATCCCTATTTCTGAGAATGAAGAAACACTCACGCTTGGAACTCCTGACAGGAAATTCTGCATTTTTCGTCCCTCTTGGCGAGCTTGGCGGCTTGACGAGACCCATCTCCGCCTAGCTCTCGCCAGGCGCCAGGCCGGGCGCGAGGATTGGCGGAGACGCCGGGGGCGGCACGGCTGTCGTCGCCGACCGAGTAGCCAAATTCGTAAACGGCATTTTCCCGGCAGGCAGCGAGAAAAGCCGGGAAACCCAGTTTCAAAAATGGCTTGCGCAGGGGGAAGCCCGAGCGAATTATTGTTTGCGGAGCGGCCCCGGATCCGGTATAATGCGGTTTCGAAATCCGAACCAAAAAACCCCATGGAGGTGAATCATGAGTCTTTCCCCTTGGGCCCGAAGGATCTTCGGGATTTTCCTGGCCCTGGCCCTGCCGGCGGTCCTCTTCGCCGCCCAGGTGCAGCTGCCGCAGAAGGCCGTGCTCTTCCCGAGCACGTCCGGGGTCATCAAGGACACCGCGGCGTTCTACAACGCGGCCACCAAGGAGGGCAACCTCCTGCTGCTGCGCGCGGCCATCTTCGACCCGCTCCGCGACGGGCGGCCGGACCTGGACGCCTGGGTGCCCGACCGGATCAGCGGGCAGCCCCTGGACAAAAAGTACTACATCGTCCAGTGCAAGACCGTCCTGACCCCCGGCTTCCAGCGTCAGCTGACGGCGGCCGGGGCGCAGGTCCTGGACTACATCCCCAACAACGCCCTGATGGTGCGGATGAACGCCGCCGCCTACAATGCGGTCGTCGGCAACCCCGAGGTGCGCTGGGTGGGTGACTACCAGCCCGCCTTCAAGATGGGGCCGTACCTCGCCCTCAACCTGAACGAGGGCCTCACCGCCCTCCCGGGCGAGAAGGTGCGCTTCGCCGTCGCCTTCTTCACCCACGAGAACGTCTCCGACGCCGTCAACGAAATCGCCAACCGCTACCACGCCGACCGGAACTTCAACTACCGCCAGGACGCGCGGTGGACCGTGGTGTTCGAGGTCTCCCGCGAGGCGGCCGCCGAGTTCGTGACCTACCTGGCCAACCGGAACGACGTCCGGTGGGTCGAGCCGAACCTCCCTGCGAAGCTGATGAACGACAACTCCGTCTGGATGTGCCAGAGCGCCGATTCCGGGACCAAGGCGACCCCGATCTTCGCCCACGGCATCATGGGGCAGGGCCAGGTGGTGGCCATGTCCGACTCCGGCATCGACCGGGAGTCCTGCTTCTTCATCCACGCCGAAGGCGCCCCCCAGGTGAACAACCAGCACGTGACCCCTCCCGGGGTGCTCGCCATCGACACGGCCCAGCGCAAGCTGCTGGCCGTCAACATCATGGCGGATTCCATCGAGGACGACTCGGGCGTCCACTGGTACCACGGGACCCACACCTCGGGCTCCGTGGCCGGCAAGGACTACCACAGCACCCCGAACCCGGGCACGGGCGACGCCGCCCACCTGACCGGCGACGGCATGGCCCCCATGGCCAAGCTGATCGTGGAAGGCGGCGGCACTACCACGGGCGGGCTCAACTTCCCCTACCCGCTCTACGACCTGTGGCAGCAGGAACGCCTCAGCACGGCCCGCCTCGCCTCCAACAGCTGGGGGACGCAGATCGATTATCCCGGCTACTCCAACGAGTACCTCGACACCAACGCCTACGACGACCTTTTCGTGTGGCACAACGAGGACTTCCTGATCTGCTGGTCCACCGGGAACGTGGAGGATAACGCCCTCCTCAACAACTACTCCCTCGGCAAGAACGTCATCGCCGTCGGGGCCACCACCAACGGGAGCGCCGGCGCCAACGACGTCTGGGACTACTCCTGCAAGGGTCCCTCCGCCGACGGCCGCTACAAGCCCGACCTGGTCGCCCCCGGCATGGCCGTCCGCTCCGCGGCCGGCAGCACCGGCGCCGCCTGCAACACCAAGACCGGATCCGGCACCAGCATGGCCTGCCCGACGGTGGCCGGCCTGGCCGCCCTGGTCCGCCAGTACTACACCGAGGGCTGGTACCCCACCGGGACCAAGACCCCGGCCAACGCCATCACGCCCTCCGCAGCCCTGATCAAGGCCACCCTCGTCAACTCCGCGAAGAACCTGACGGGAGGCAACACGGGCGCCGTCGGCAACGAGGACGCCCCGGCCGGCGGGCAGGGGTGGGGCCGCCCCCTCCTCGACGACGCCCTCTACTTCGCCGCCAAGGCGGACGCCCGCAAGCTCTGCGTGGCGGACGTCCCCAACTCGGCGGGCCTCACCACCGGTGAAACCCGCGAGTACACCTACACCGTCGCGGCCGGGATGCCCTTCAAGGTCACCCTGGTCTGGTCCGACGCCCCGGCGTCCTACGGGGTCTCCCAAACCCTGGTGAACAACCTCGACCTGGAGGTCGAAGGGCCCGGCGGCATCCTCTACAAGGGCAACCAGTGGAACGGCACGCCCTCCAACAACACCAAGGAATCGGCCGCCAACCCCGCGGGGACCGACACCATCAACAACGTGGAAGGCGTCCTCCTCCGCACCCCCGCCGCCGGCACCTACAAGGTCCGGGTCAAGGGGACCAACATCCCGGGCTTCCAGTGCCGCTACACCCAGGGGTACGCCCTGGCGCTGACCGGCGACGTCGCCGGGGCGGATACCGCGGTGCTCAACATCGTCGGGATCGACATCGACGACTCCCTGGGGAACAACAACCACCTGGTGGACCCCGGCGAGGAAGTGCGGCTCAACGTCCGCCTCGGCAACTACGGCTCCGTGGATGCCGGCAGCGTCAATGCCGTCCTCTCCACCACCACGGCCGGCATCACCGTGACCGGGTCCAACTCCCCCTACCCGAACATCAACGTGGGCAAGTCCGCCGTCAACTCCACCCCCTTCACGTTCCGGGTGGCCGGCAACGTGCCGATGAACACGCTGATCCACTTCAACCTGGCGGTCAACACCTCGTCCTCCGCCGCCACGCTGCCCCTCACCGTCCGCGTGAAGCCCTCCAGCGCCCCCTCCCTGACCAACCTGGTCCTGACCGAGGGTGAGCGCTACGAGACGGACAACGGGGTCTACCCGCAGTACGTCTCGGTCCGGGTGGGCTTCGACTACGCCGACCCCGAGGCCGACTACGACAAGATGTACCTCTACACCCGCATCGGGGGCGTGGACTCGAACGCCCTGCCCGTCGTCCTCGACAACGACACCGCCGAGTTCTGGTACTACACCCCCGGGACGTCCGGGAACACGGAGTGGAACATCCGCTTCTTCTACCACGTGGCTTCCTCGAACCTGTCGGCCGGCCGGATCCAGGTGTACGGCTACCTGGTGGACAGCCAGGGCAACTGGAGCCCGATGGCCGTGTCCAACGAGCTGAACTTCACCATCGCCCAGACCGCCACGACCCCGCTCCAGCTCCAGGACGACGACGCCACGTATGTCGCCTTCCCCACCGGCTTCACCTTCCCCTTCTACGGGCAGACCTACTCGGGCTGCTGGCTCAACACCGACGGCAACATCACCTTCGGCGGCGGTTACGCCTGGATGGACCGCACCCCCAGCGCCTTCCTCAACGAGATGCCGCGCATCGCGGCCCTCTACACCGACCTGGCCAAGGACCCCGGGCAGGACCGGATCCAGGTGTCCTCCACCGCGAACACGGTCTCCTTCACCTTCGCCAACCTGCCCCAGTGGGCCCAGTCCGGCCCCACCGGCTCGCACAACTTCGTGGTCACCCTCCACAACACGGGGGCCATCGACGTCGCCTACGGGCGGTGCGACGTGACCGAGTCCCAGGAGGATTACCTCACCGGCCTCTTCTGGAAAGCCATCGTCGGCGTCTGCCCCGGTGGTTTCCCCTCCAACTTCCCCTCGACGGACCTCAGCGCCCTGGGCGGCAACATCACCATCCCCGCCGGTGACCCCATCTACCAGGGGTTCCAGGACACCGACTCCTTCGACCTGGCCAATTCCACCATCTTCTTCAACCCGCCGGCCTTCACCCCGGCGCAGACCCTCATCTTCCCGCGCCTGTCCTACAAGGGCGGCGACCGGAGCGAGGGCCTGGGCTTCGTGAACCCCACCGGCAAGGCCGCCCGGATCCGCTTCTCCGGCTACAACCTCACCGGCGGCGCCCTCGGGACCCAGAACACCATGTGGTGGCCCATCGACGGGCAGGGCGCCTACCAGGCGGAGAGCGTCCTCGGCCTGAGCGCCGACTCCGACGGCTGGGTCATGGCTGAAGCCGACCAGGTCGGCATCAAGGGCTTCTTCCTGTCCGAGAAGTTCGGCCCCGGCGGCCTGGCGGGCATGGACGGCGCCTCCGCCTTCCTGAGCACCGAGGCCATGGCCGACGGGTACTTCCCGCGCGTGATGTGCAGCGGCGGCTTCACCACCGAACTCTTCATCGCCAACCCCGGGACCGACGCCGCGGCCGTCACCCTGGTCGGCCTCAACGGGACCACCACCGTCAACGCCCCCGTCCAGAACATCCCGGCCAAGGGCGCCGTGAAGCTGGACGTGTCCACCGTATTCGGCCAGCCCTTCAACGGGGCGATCCACCTGACCGCCACCGGCTCCCAGGTCGTGGGCAACGCCCAGGTGCGCTTCGGGACCACCGCCATCAGCTCCTGCAACCTGATGCCCACCTCCGGCGCCGCCACCAACTTGACGGCCGCCCACATCACCTCCATCCCGACCGTGTACGCCACCGAGGTGAACCTCGTGAACACCGGCGGCGCGCCCGCCGTGGTGACCCTGACGCCCTACAACGCCGACGGGACCGCCATGACGCCCCCCTTCACCGTCAACGTCCCTGCCGGGCAGGTCGTCAACCTCAAGGACGCCCAGCTGGGCCTCCCCACCACCGGGTCCTCGGACGGCTGGCTCAACCTGGCCAGCGACGGGAGCCCGATCCTCGGCTGCCTCTCCTTCGGCAAGCCGGACACCTACGTCTACGAGTCCACCCTTCCGCTGCAGACGACCACCAAGACCACCCTGTACTTCTCCCAGGTGGCCAACGGCAACGCGGGCGGCGTCAACTTCTTCACCGGCCTCACCCTGGTCAACCCCGGCAGCACCTACGCCAACGCCGTGGTTTCCGTCTACGGCAGCGACGGGCGGCTCTACGGGCAGGCCAACGTGACCCTCAAGCCCAAGGAGAAGTTTGCGAGACTGCTCCAGACGCTGGAGAACATGGGGGCCATCCCCAACCAGGCCAGCGGCTACATCGAAATCACTTCCAGCCAGCCCATCTACGGCTTCGAGCTGTTCGGCGATTGGACGTTCAGCTTCCTGAGCGCCGTCACGGCCCAGTAAGCCTCCTCATCGATCCGCCCGCGGACGGGCGGATCGATCATAATAAAAGCCGCCCCCCCGGGCGGCTTTTTTTATTGGGGAGTGCGGGGACACGCCGCGGAACGTCAGGGCGCGCGCCCCAAGCCGGCGGCGTGGCGGCGGGTGTGTTCTTCGATATCGGATGTGCGTGGCGGGAAAGGACCTAAAGGACCTAAGGGACCTAAGGGACCTAAGGGACCTAAGGGACCCGAAGGATCCAAAGAGACCCTTAAAAACCAAAGGGCCCAAAGGACAGCGAGAACGACCAGAGACCGAAAGCAGCGGCTTTCAATGGCCCCCGCCGTCCTTCAGGCGCTTTAGCGGCGGCGTTTTACCAACGTGTTGTCGATCCCGGTTGCCTGCCGAAGCCGCTGTTGCCGGGCGACGCCTCGGGAAGAGCGCAGGTCCTTTAGCAGGCCTTTGGGTCCTTTGGGTCCTTTGTCCTTTGCCGCTCTATTTCGGGCCCGGCAACCCCACGGCGCACCTGGCGGGGGCGCTGCCCACCTCGCGGGGGGGCTTCGCCGCCGCCGCGTGGAGCGCCAGCGCCACCTTCTCCGCCGTCACCGGCATGGAGGTGATGCGCACGCCCACCGCGTCCTCGACGGCGTTGGCCACCATGGGCGCCGCGGGGATCATGGTGTGCTCCCCCACGCCCCGGGCGCCGAAGGGCCCGTCGGGCTGGGGCGTCTCCACGATGATGGGGACGATCTCGCCGGGGATGTCCAGGGCCGTGGGGATCTTGTAGTCGGTGAAGTTGGGGTTGAGCAGGCGGCCGCCCGGGTCGAAACGCATGTCCTCGTAGAGCACCGTGGCCAGTCCCTGGACCATGCCGCCGATCACCTGGGCGTTGACGAGGTCCGGGTTGATGGCCTTCCCGGCGTCCACGGCGAGGACGGCCTTCCGCACGTCCATCTTGCCCGTCTCCCGGTCCACCTCCACCTCCACGGCGGCGGCGCCGACGGTGTAGTGCACGTTGGGGTGCCCGCCCTGGCTCGTCTCGGGGTCGCTTTTCGCCGACGTGAACTCCGGCATGAACATGCCGCTGGAGAGCACGGGCCCGCCCTTGAAGGACCCGTCGGGGGTCTGGAGCCCCTGGATGACGAAGGTCCGCAGGGGCAGGGCGAAGTGGGGGTTCGTGCGGCACTTCACCGCCTCGTCCTCCAGGTAGAGGTCGTCCTTCTCCAGGCAGTGCACCCGGTGGACCATCTCGAAAATCTGCTCCCGGGCGGCCAGCGCGGCCCGCTTCACGGCGTTGCCGCACCCCCAGGTGACGTGGGAGCCCACGGTCTGCCACTCGTAGGCGTTGCGGTCGGTGTCGGGGGTCTCCACCCGGATCCGGGACACGGGCACGGCGAGGACCTCCGCGGCGATCTGGGCCATCACGGTCAGGTAGCCTTGGCCGATCTCCATGCCGGAGACCAGGATGTTGAGGCTCCCGTCCTCGTTGAACTTGAGGAAGGCCGAGGAAGCGGCGTTGGGCGGCATGGCCGGCGCCTTCCAGAAGAGGGAGAACCCCTTCCCCACCGCCTTGCGCGGGTCGGCGGGCGCCGTCTTCTTCCCCCACTCGATGGCGTCCGCCACCTGGTCGATGGCCTGCACCAGGCCCGCCGGGTTCATCTCGGCGCCGTAGGCCAGGGTGTCGCCCTCCCGGATGGCGTTTACGCGGCGGAACGCCACGGGGTCCATCCCGATGAGGGCGGCGACGCGGTTGATGTGGGACTCCAGGCCAAAGTGGAACTCGGAGTAGCCGAACCCCCGGTAGGGGCCTCCCGGCGGGAGGTTGGTGTAGACGCAGACCGAGTCGATGGCGATGTTGGGGATGCGGTACGGCCCCGTGGCGGAGAGCCCCACGGCGTTCACCACGTTGGCGCCGTATTCCACGTAGGCGCCGGCGTCCCAGTAGAGGGCGTGCTCCAGGGCGGTGAGGGTCCCGTCCTTTTTCACCCCGAGCTTGACCCGGGCTTTCACGCCCTGGCGCTGGTAGGTGTTGTAGAACTCCTGCTCCCGGGTCCAGCGCACCTTCACCGGGTAACCCTTGACCGCCACCGCCAGGGCCGCCCCGAGGATCTCCATGGACACGCCGGCCTTGCCGCCGAACCCGCCGCCGATGTAGGGCGTGACCACCCGGACGTCCTTGTGGGTCAGGCCGAGCGGCGCCAGCGACTCGGCGAAGAGGTTCCGCTGGGTGAAGGGGGACTGGGAGGCCGACCAGAGGGTCAGGCGCCCCGCGTGGTCGTAGAGCCCGACGATGACGTGGGTCTCGATGGCGCAGTGGGCGTAGCGGGGGACGGTGTAGGTGTCCTCCAGCACCACGTCGGCCTCGGCGAAGGCCTTCGCCGTGTCGCCGCGGCGGGTCTTGCGCCAGTGGGCGACGTTGGTCCCGCCCTTCGGGAAGAACCAGGGCACCCGGGGGTAGGCGGCCAGGTCCGGGTGCAGCAGCGGCGCTTTCTCCTCCAGGGCGTCCAGGGGCTCGAAGACCGCCGGGAGGTCCTCGTACTCCACCGTCAGGAGCCGGGCGGCCTTCCGGGCGGTGCGGGGGTCCCGGGCCACCACGGCGGCCACCTGCTCGCCCACGAACCGTACCCGGTCCTGGGCGAAGATGTGGCGGTCCTTCATGTACAGGCCGAAGCGGTAGGGGAAGTCCTTCCCCGTGACCACTTTGACGACGCCGGGGACCTTCTCCGCCGCCGCGGTGTCGATGCGCACGATCCGCGCGTGGGCACGGGGGCTCTCCACGATCTCGGCGTGCAGGAGGTTGGGGCCGAAGTCGAGGTCGTCCACGTACTTCGCCGTGGCCGTCACCTTCTCCAGCCCGTCGATCCGAACCACCGACTCACCCACATATCGCATAGCGACCTCCTCAACTGTTTCAATCTGATTTTCAACCACGAACCACACGAACAAAGCCGGTCATCGTTCACTTTATTCATCCAACGGATATTCTCACTCAGAGATACCGAGGGGCCTCGTTCGGTCCGATTCTCCGTGCCTCCGTGCCTCTGTGAGAGATTTTCCGGAAATAATCTCACGGAGGCACAGAGGCACAGAGCCGGAAGCGCTATTTTCGGCAACCGTCACCCTTCCTGGCCCCGCGCAGAGGCGCTGAGACCAGGCTCGAACACCCCAAGAACCAAGTGGAGACCATGCTATCTTTCTCCGCGGCCCTGCGGCTCTGCGCGAGAACGGCTCATGTCTTCTTCCCGGCGGCGACGACGGCGTCGAGGATGGGCGTGTAGCCGGTGCAGCGGCAGAGGTGCCCGTCCAGCGCTTCCCGGACCGCCTCCCGGTCGGGGGACGGGTCCTGCTGCAGCAGCGCCGTCGCCGCCACCACGAACCCCGGGGCGCAGAAGCCGCACTGAAAGCTGTTGTGCTCCAGGAACTTCTCCTGGAGCGGGCTGAGGCCGTCCCGGTTGAGGCCTTCCACCGTGACCAGTTCCCGGCCGTCCGCTTCCACCGCCAGGATCAGGCAGCTCCGGACAGGCTTCCCGTCCAGGAGCACCGTGCAGGTGCCGCACTCGCCCCGCTCGCAGCCGATCTTGGGGCTCTTGATCCCCAGTCGCTCCCGCAGGGTGTCCAGCAGGATCTCCCACGGGTCGACGTCCAGGGTCCGGACCTCCCCGTTCAACGTGAACCGAATGCTCTTCCTGAAGCTCATGTTTTTCTCCTCCCGCTCAGATCAGGGGCGTGCCGTAGTCGGGACCCTTGCCTTCCAGCCGGGTTTCCGCCGCCCGGAGGGCACGCTCAAGCATGACGGCCGTCGCCAGACTCCGGTACTCCCGGGTCGCCCGGACGTCGGTGATGGGGGCGATCTCCTGCGACAGCAGGGTTTTGGCTTCCTCGACGAGGGCGTCTGTCAGGGGCTTGCCCGCCAGAAGCGCTTCCAGCTTGAGGGCCCGGAAGGGCTTGACCGCCACCGCTCCGAAGGCGACGCGCCGGACGTGCCCCGGCAGGGCCAGGACCGCCACGGAAGCCTGGGCCAGGTCCTCACCGCGGTAGCGCCCGAGCTTGATGAAACTTCCACCGTGCGGGCCCGACGGCAACGGCAGCCGGACGGACGTCACCAGCTCGGTGTCCGCCTTTGCGGTCCTGCGTTTTTCGATGAACCAGTCGGGGATGGCGATCGTGCGGGCCCCCGACGGGCCGGCCAGGTCCACCACGGCGTCCAGGGCCAGCAGGGAGGGGCCGCCGTCGCAGCAGGGGATGGCCGAGCAGATGTTCCCGGCCAGCGTGGCCCGGTTGCGCAACCCGCAGGAGCCGACGCGCCCCGCCGCCTCCCAGAGCACCGGGGCCTCGCGCCGGACCTCGGGTGACTCGCGGAGCTCGTTGAAGGTCACGGCCGCCCCGATGCGCAGGAAACCGTCCTGCCTCGCGATCCCGCGAAGCTCGGGAATCCCCTTGACGTCCACCACCATGCGGGGGGTGGCCAGCTCGTCGCGCATCCACCCCACCAGGTCGGTCCCGCCGGCCAGCACCGCGGCCGCCGCCCCGTGAACCGCCAACACCCCCACCGCCTCGACCACGGATAACGGTTTCACATAATCGAAATCGTGTAAAATGGGCATATCAACTCCTTAAACAACCACGAAATACACGGAATACACAAAACGAAATCAAAGGATGATCCGCTCAACCGTAGCTTTCGGATGATGACCGAAATTAACCAAAAGCCCCAATCGGAACCGACTCGCTCTCAGATAATTAAACAGCTGAGCCCTGTGTTCTTCGATGATTTCCTTTACCGCCTTCAGTTCGAGGATGATCTTTCCGAAACACACAAAATCCGGTTTGAATGTCTTCTGGAGAAGCTTCTTCTTGAAATATAGTGGAAGCTCCTTCTGCGCTTCGAACGGAATCCCTCTCTCCGACATCTCGGTCTCCATGCATTCCTGGTAGACCGACTCCAGAAAACCGTAGCCGATCTCTCGATAGACTTCAAAAACGGCTCCCTGAATCAGATACGTTTCATCCCTGTAGATCAGTGAATCGTACTCTTCTGCCGGAGCGCGAACCTCGACCAAGTCCGAGAATTCCGTTCGTTCGTGTATTTCGTGTATTTCGTGGTTCATTCACGTGTTATTCCGGGGGGAGGAGGGCGACGATGCGGCACATCGACGACTCCAGCTCGATCCCCCGGAGCGGGAAGCACCCGATCCACGCCCGCTGG
This sequence comes from Acidobacteriota bacterium, assembly GCA_018001935.1. NCBI lineage: Bacteria > Pseudomonadati > Acidobacteriota > Acidobacteriota bacterium. Next base: position 47,757 of record JAGNHB010000005.1, on the reverse strand, counting down.
TTGCGGACCTTGTCGATCTCGCCCCCCAGGTTCTCCGCGTGCACCAGTTTCTTCGGGAAGAGCTTCAGGTGCATGACCTGGTAGTAGGTCTCCGGGGGGAACATCTCGTCCCAGCCCTTGCCGTAATCCTTCTTCAGCTTGGCCTCGGCCTCGGTGAAGCGGGCGGGGTGCCAGTTCCGGATGATGGTGTTCATGGGGTGGTCCGCCGAGCCGCAGTCCACGCCGATCCACTTCAGTTTCATGTCCAGGGCCCACTCGTGGAACTCCGGCCCCGGTCCGGGGTGCTTGACGAAGTAGCGGATCTCGTCGGCTCCCGGCTGGTCCCAGGCGTAGCGGTGGTACCCGGTGTTGATGATGAGGATGTCGCCCTTCTTCACGTCCACCCGCTTGGTGATCATGTCGGGGCTGTAGAGGCCGTAGTCCTCCACGTCGTCGGAGATGTCGGCCACGGCGCCGGGGCCCACCCACTCGTCCAGGGGCACGTCGCCGATGGGCCGCCCGCTGGGGTAGAAGTGGACCTCGCCGTCCATGTGGGTCCCCACGTGGTTGCTGGTGGTGATGATCTGGCCGTTGGCGCCCTGCCCCATGTGGGCGCCGGCGATGCGCTTGAAGTACTGGATGCCCAGGGGCATGTAACTGGGCCAGGGGGGCGTGTGGACGCTCAGCCGCTGGGTGAGGTCGTACATCTTGACGTCGTTCATGAACTTCAGGAATTCCTTGGTTTTCATATGTCCTCCGGTGGGTTTCTAGGTTCTGTGTTTCGAGGGGTCGGGAGACGGGGGGAGAGGCCGGGGGTCAGGTGAACGGGCTTCGAGGGCCTGTCAGACCGGCGGGAGTCATGGGAGTTATGGGAATCATGGGAATCATGGGAGTCATGGGAGTCATGGGGATTATGGGGCTTGGGAGGTTTTGGGAACGGCTTGGCCGGGGACGGGAAGGTCGGGGGCGAAGGCACGGCATTCCCGGCAGCGACCGGAGCGGTACCGGGCTGCCGGCAGAAAACGAGGGGCTGCACGTCCCGCAGGCTATCCCGGGTTTGCTTCCCCGGGTCAAATCCTGTCTGCCCCATCTGCCCCCCCACGGCCCGAATTCCGACGTCTCCCTTCCAACATCCTCCTCCCGTCTCCCAAGTTCTTTATTCTGAATTCTGTATTCTGTCTCCTACCCCCCCAACGCTTCGCCGAATGCTTCGAACGCCTTCCGGAACGGTTCCATGGGGGCGCTCAGGACACCGGCCCCCACCTGCCCGACGCCGGGGTCCTTGTGGGCCACCCCGGTGTCGATGAAGGGGAGCACGCCCGTGGTTGCCACTTTGATGACGTCGATCCCGACGGGGGTTCCCCGGAAGTTCAGGGTCGGGATCTGCCAGGCGTTGTGCTCCGCCGCGGTGATCTCGTACATCTGCAGCGTGTAGCCGGCCGCGTCCGCGGCGTCCCCCCCCACGAACTGGACGATGGCGGGGGCCGCGGCGATGGCGAACCCGCCGAGGCTCCCCGTCTCCGTGATGGCGCTGTCGCCGATGTCGGGGTTGGCATCCGCCTTGGAAAAGCCCGGGAAATAGAGGGCGTCCGGCACCGGCGCCGGCCCCGTGAACCAGCGGGGGCCGGTCCCGGAGACCTTCACCCCGAAGTCGGTCCCGTTCCGGGCCATGACGGTCACCAGGCTGCAGCCGGGGATCCCCGCCAGGGGGTCGAGCAACGCTTTGCACGTGGCCATGGACAGGTTCAGGAAGAAGTGGTCGTTCCCCCCGATGAAGTCCAGGACCGCGGCGGCGATCTCCGGGTCCGGGGCCGTCCGCACCACGGCGGGCGCCAGGGCCCGGTAGAGGAGGGACGTGGCCGCCCGGTTCCGGTTGTGGACCTCGTCCCCCATGTGGAGGGCCTGGGCGATGACGGCCTTCAGGTCGATCTTCCCGAGATGCTCGATCGCCCGTTTCAGCGTGGGGTAGAGCGTGTCCTCCATCCACTTCAGGCGCCGGATCACTTCCTCGCTGTAGGCACCGTACCGCAGGACCTTGCCGAGCCCCTCGTTCTGGGTGGTGAAGGCGAGGTTGCCGGACGTCTCGTTGCGAAGGATGAAAACCGGCATGGAGGCTGACACCACGCCGGCCATGGGCCCGACAGCGCCGTGCTCGTGGCACGGGTCGAAGGAGATCGCCCCCGAGGCGGCCAGCTTCTCGGCTTCCCCGGGCGACGCCGCCATCCCCTCGTAGATCAGGGCGCCCATCACCGCGCCGCGCATGGGGCCGCACATCCGGTCCCAGGTGACGGGCGGGCCGGCGTGGAGCAGGAGGTCCTTCCGCATGCCGGGGACGACGTCCACGGCCTTGCCCATGCCCACCAGGAAGGGCGCACCGGCCAGGAAGACCTTCACCGCCCGGTCGTTGGCTTCACGGATGGTTTCCGCCCGGGCCCGGACGCGTTCCGTCGCCGCGGGGTCGAGGTCGGCGGGCGGACGCCAGTCCACGTGGACCGACTCCCCACCGGCCCGCCGGATGCTCTCCGCGAAGCTCTCCAGGCCGATGTTCACCACCTTCAACCCGTCTCCGAACAAGTCGCTGATCGCCATGATCTTCTTCCTCCTCGTCAAATCCGGGCGCAGATCGTGCCCGCGAACAGGGCCGCCGCGGCGTTGGACGGCATGACCAGCGCGCCCGCGCGCTGCAGGGCCTCCTCGACCGCCGAACGGTTCTGGGGGTCGTCGTCCGTCCCCGTGACCGAGCAAACCACCCGGACGTGGTGACGGGCGGCCTCCCGGATCCCGGGAACCAGTTCCCCGGCGGGGTCCTCGTGGGAGCCGTAGCCCAGGACCACGTCCAGGAGGATCACCGCGGTTTCGGGATCGGCGGCCTCCTCGGAGATCCGCCGCTTCCGGAGGTCGAAGTCGATCATCGGGTGCGGCCGCCCCACGGTGAAGACGTCCTCGCCGAGGTCCACGAGGGTGTTCTCCCGGCTGCGGAGCGGGTCCTCGAGCAGGGCGGCCCCGCCCGCCGGGGCATTGGACCACAGGGGCCCCAGCTTCCCCTGGAGGATGATCTGGGCTTCCGAGCAGAAAGTGCCCCCGCTGAACAGGCCCCGGAGATAGCGGCGCCCGGCGGGGATCGTCCGGGCCTCGCGCTCGGCCTCGTCAAACAGGACGATCTGCCGGGCGTACAACTCCTTCCGGACGGCCTCCACGGCGGAAGCGGCCGCCTGCGCCCCGTCGCGGGCGATGCGGGCCGCCACCAGGGCGCCCTCCTCGAGGGTGGCGGCGGCGTGGGTGGAGAAGGCGCCCGCCAGTTCGGGCGGCGCCCCCAGGAAGACCGAGACCACGGGCTTCCCGATCCCCCGGCAGACCCCGGCGACGCGCTCGAGCACCTCGGGGTGGGGGGGCTTGGAGACCAGCAGGATCACCCGGGTGTCCGGGTCCGCGGCCAGGGCCTTCAGCGCCTCCAGGAACATCAGGCCGCCCACGTCCTTCTTCACGTCGCGGCCGCCGGTCCCCAGGGCCTGGGAGACGCCGGCGCCGGCGCGGGAGACGATGACGGAAACCTCCTGGCACCCCGTTCCCGAAGCCGCCACGATACCCACCCCGCCCCGGGCCACCACGTTGGCGAAGCCCAGCGGGACGCCGTTGACGATGGCCGTGCCGCAGTCGGGGCCCATCACCAGGAGTCCCCGGTCCCGGGCGCAGCGCTTGAGGTCGATCTCCGTCTCCAGGGAGACGTTGTCGGAGAAGAGCATGACGTGAAGCCCGTGGTCGAGGGCCTTGCGGGCTTCCCCGCCGGCGTAGCGCCCCGCCACGGAGATGAGGGCCAGCCGGCTGCCCGGAAGGACTTTCAGCGCGCCCTCGAGGCTCCGGGGCGCCATTTCCGAGCCGGTCGAGGCCGCTCTCCGGCGACGGTTGGCCAGCAGGCCGTCCGCCGCCCCGAGGGCCCGGTCGGCCGCGGCCTCGTCCGCCGCCTTCACCGCCAGCAGGAGGTCGGCGTCCTTCGCGCCCTCGAATTCCGGGCACCGAAGGCCCGAGGTTTCCAGGATGGCGAGGTTCTCCCGCGTCCCCATGACCACCGCCGCGTCCAGCACCCCCTCCAGGCCGGCGATCTCCCGCCCGGCCAGCATGAGGGTCACGGAGTCGAAATACTCTCCCTGCTTGATCCTGCCCTTGACCGTCATAGCTTCTTTCCTTGCCAAAAAAATTACCAATTCACCACAAAACATCGGTATCGGTATCGCTATCGGTATCGCTATCGGTATCGCCATCGCTATCGAATCCGACAGCGACTGCGATCGCGATACCGATACCGATCTCAATGATCGGGACGACCCCTCAACTCACGTTCCGGGCGAGGGCCAGCCAGAGGCCCGTCGCCAGGTCGGCACCGGACGTGTCCCCCACCCCGAGAAGCCTCTCGGCCGCTGCCTCCACCGCCCCGGCCGACCCCGACATCAGGGCCCGCACCAGGCCCTCCAGGTGCTCGAAAACGCGCCCGTCACGGGCTTCCCGCAGAAAGGTCGCGGAGAAGGGGTTGTCCCCGCGGCTCTCGTCGTAGACGGCCCGAATCCGGGATTCCCGGCTCACCCCGTCCCAGGCTTGGGCCAGGCGCCAGCCGTGGAGGGCCCCCGCCAGCAGGTCGTCCCCCGAGGGGGTCAGCCCGCGGCCCACTCCGCGCAGGAGCCGGGCCCCTGCCGGCGGGTCCGCCCCGAGGAGGAGGGCGGCGCCTTCACCGAGGCGCCGGAAGAGTTCGCGATCGAAGGCCGACCCGGCGTCGTCGGGGGGACGCCCGCCCATCAGCCACACCAGGCTGCCTGCCGGGGCCCGGTCGGTCAGAACCCGCTGCAAAGAGCCGAGACCCGCCGACAGAAGGCCCGGGTCCGGGCATCCCCAGTCAGGCCGACTGCGGTAGATCTGCGCATCCGAAAAAACATGACAGCGGCCGGCGAAATACACCCGGCCGCTGTCCACCGTCAAAGGGCCCTCTCCGGTCTCCGGGAGCCGGTCCGTCACGAGGCGGTGCGGCCCGGCGCCGAGTTCGGGGAGGGCCACCGTCACCAGCGTCTCCCCGTCGAAGAAGTTGAGACAGCGCCGGAACCGGGAGTGGAAGGCCCACCTCCCCCTCCCGACCCCGTCGCCGACCCGCAGGAGCTTCATGCCGGGTAGAAGATCATGCCGTAGAAGTTGTCGTAGTCCGTCCGGCGCACCACGTCGACCTTGGCCTCCACGTTCATGCCCATGGCCGGGTTGGGGATGTGGAGCTGCCCCATCACACGGACGCCGTTCTCCAGTTCCACGATCCCGAGCTGAAGGGTCGCCACCGCGTAGTCGGACGGCAGGTTGTACAGCCGGGTGAAGGTCAGGAGCTTGCCTTTCGTCGGAAGGGCGACCAGTTCGAAGTCGGTGTACTCGGTCTTGCCACACTTCCGGCAGCGCATCCGGTAGGGATAGTTGATGTGCCCGCACTGAAGGCACTTGTAACCGTAAACGTTCCTCTTCATGTCACTCCTCCCGGATGAAGGTGAGGCAGACGACGTTGTTGCCGAAGCCGCCGAAGTTGCAGGTGAACCCCACCTTCGCGTCCTTGACCTGCCGCTTCTTCGCTTCGCCGCGCAGCTGAAGGATGATCTCGTGGGCCTGGCCGACGCCGGTGGCGCCCACGGGGTGCCCCTTCGCTTTCAGGCCACCCGAGGTGTTGATGGGGATCTTCCCGCCGATGCGGGTCTCGCCCCGTTCCAGGGCGAGGTGCCCCTGGCCCTTGGGGAAGAAGCCGACTTCCTCGCTCTCCACGATCTCCAGGATGGTGAAGGCGTCATGGAGTTCAGCCACGCTGACGTCGGACGGCTGGATGCCCGCCATCGTCATGGCCTTCTGGGCCGCGAGCCGCACGGCGGTCAGCTCGGTCGGGTCCTCCCGCTCGTGGACCGCGTGGGTGTCGGTGGCCTGCCCGACGCCCGCCAGGCGAACCATGGGCTTGCCAAGCTTCCGGGCCACGTCGGCCGACGCCAGGATGACGCAGGCGCCGCCGTCGGAGACGGGGCAGCAGTCGAAGAACCGCAGGGGCTCCGAGACGTACGGGTTGTTGGTGGAGGCTTCCGGCGAGTCGAGGATGCCCGCCAGGGTGATCTTCTCGTGCAGGTGCGCGAAGAAGTTGTCCAGGGCGTTGTCGTGGTTTTTCACGGCCACCATGGCCAGGTGCCGCTCGGTGACCCCGTACTTCTCCATGTACAGCCGCGTGAACATGGCCGCCAGCGACGGCAGCGTCACGCCGTAGACGTACTCGGCGATGGGGTGGGTGAGGGTGGCCACGAAGTCGGTGGTCTCGAGGTTGTTGGCCTCGCGCATCCGCTCGGCGCCAATGACCATGACCACGTCGTGCAGCCCGGAGGCCACGGCCATGTAACCGGTCTTGATGGCCGACGCGCCGGAAGCCGGGCCGTTCTCGATGACCTCCGCCCCGGCGGGGGTGAGGCTCAAGCTGTCCACCACCGCGCTGGCCAGGCCGGTCTGGTGGTTGAGACGGCCGGCGCCCATGTTGGCCACGTAGATGTGGTCAACGGTGCTCAGGCCGGCGTCGCGCATGGCCATCATGCCCGCGTACGCGGCGATTTCGGAGAGGGGGTACTCCAGGCGGGTGAAACTGGTGATGCCGATCCCGACGGCGTATACTTCTCTCATGGCTATTCCCCTCCCTGCAGTTTCCAGGCCTGGGACATCAGGGCCGTCCCCGTCCCGTCGTAGAGGGACCGGGTGGCGGCCAGCAGGTCCGCGGGCGCCTTGGGCGGGTCCGACGGCGGCAGGATTCCGGCCATGGCCTTGTCCAGCAGGTGCTTGGGCACCGGCCGGCGGCCAACCACCAGGCTGCCCCGCGCCGCCTCGAACAGGTCGCGGGTCAGGGACCAGGAGGGGCATCCACCCAGTTCGTGGGGAATCTCGAAGCGCTTTTCCAGCTTGTACTCGATCATCCAGCGGCGGAACCCGATGGGGGATTCGGCGACGATGAGCACTTCCTTCTGCCCCAGGATGTCCATGTGGTACTCCATCTTGGTGGCGAAGGCGTGGGCGCCCACCCGCAGCCCGCGGCGCAGGGACAGGGTGTGGTAGGACACCCCGACGTCCGCACTCAACCGGCGCCCGTTGACGATGGCGGCGATTTCGCCGTCGATCTGGGCGATCAGCACGTACTCGTCCTGAACCCGGTGCCGGTAGTAGCCCAGCAGCTCCGCGTAGACCCGGACGGCCACGATGTCGTAGAAGTCCCGTTCGACGTGGATCAGCGGTTCGACAAAGGGCAGAATGGACGGAATCTCTTCCGGGGTGACCTGGCGGACCACCATTTCCTCCCCCCCGGCAAGCGTCATGTACTTCGGCGGGAAAGGGGGCATGGGGGTGTCCGTCGGGCGAAGAATCTTCTCCAGATCGACCGACATGTTACCTCCTATGAAATGATTGGGATAGTCCAAGGGTTGTTTGAACCCGGACGGCAGACCCGGTGGGGAGAGCCGATATTGTGGAAATATAACACTCCGGGGCAAACAGGATCAAGGGGAATTTCCTTCGGACCCGTCCGGTGCCCCCCCCACCGTCAGGAGCCGGACGAGACCGTCCAGATCCACGAACTCGATCCGGAACGGACCGTCCCTTCGAAGGAAGGGCCGGGTCACGTCCATGGCGACGACCCGAGCGAGGGACTCCGGGTACCGGTGGAGGAAGGCCCTGAGCCCCTCGGGTTCGAAGGAGGATGCGGAAGCCTTGCACTCGATGGCGACCAGGGGCTGTCCGGGCGAGGTGACCACCAGGTCGACCTCATGCCCGGACTTGTCGCGCCAGTAGCCGATCCGCATCCTCTGAAGCCTGCCCTGAATTTCATTCAGCACGAAGTGCTCCCAGAGCAATCCCCGGTCCTCGTTGCGGAGGGTATGCCAACCGCGGTGATAGCACACGAAACCGGTGTCGAAACCGTAAACCTTGGGCGCGGAAACGATTTCAGACATTCTTCGGCTGTTGAAAGGCCTGAGGATGTGCGCAACCCGGGTGGCTTCCAGGATCGAAAGGTAATGGGCGACCGTGGGCCGACTGATTTCGCAGGGTCCGGCATATCGGGTGGCTTCGAAAATCCCCCCGCTGTTCGCCATGACCATCTCGAAAAACCGCTGAAAGGAATGCCGCCGTCCAAGCCGGAACATCTCTTGAATGTCCTTGGCCCAGAAACCGTCCATCCAGTCCTGATAATCCGCTTCGTGAACGGTCTCTCCCAGAAAGAAAGGGGGCAATCCCCCCCGGTGGAAGCGGCGGTCCAGGTCCGTGATCCCAGAATCCCTCAGGTCCGTGGTGATCATGGGGGTGAGCCACAGGTCGTGCTTCCGCCCGGTCAACGTGTCGCGAAAGCGGCGGGAAGGGCCCAAAGTGGAAGGCCCCGTGGCCAGGACGCGGATGTCCGGGAAATGGTCGGCGGCAATCTTCAACACCTCGGATGGGTTGCCAAGGCGGTGCACCTCGTCGAGCACGACTCTCTTGCCCCGCAGTCCCCCCCAGAAAGCTTCGGGGTCCTCGACCTGCCGCCGAACGCGGGGCAGCTCACAATCGAAGTACTCTGAATCCGGCCACATCCGACAAAGAACCGTTTTCCCCGAACGCCGGGCCCCGTACAACCAGACGATCGACCGCCGGTTGAAAAGGATTTCCAATTGCTTCAGCCAAAAGCTTCTTTCCCACATGCAATCATTCTTGCATATGGTTTAACTATATGCAAGTGCATTTTCTTTTGGTTAAACCTTCGTGTGGTTCGTGGTTCAACTCCGGATTGTCCGGGTTGGGCCCGGTCACCGGTCGAAGTTGATCTCGATGGTCTTGTTGACGGGGACCTTCACGCCCCGGACGGTCCCCGGGGTGTAGCGCCACTGTTTCACGGCCTCGACGGCGGCGCCCCGCAGGATCTTGGGCCCCTTGGTCACCTTGATGTCGGACACCTTCCCCGACGGGGTGATCACCACGGACAGGACCACTTTCCCGTAGACCTTGGCCGTCTTGGCGGTATCGGGCAGCCGGGGGCTCACCCGCTCCACCAGCCGGGGCTGGGTGGTGAGGGCCACCTCGTCCACGGGGACGGCGGGGTCCACGGCGACCGCCGGGGGTTCATCGGGGGCGCCGGTTGCGGGGGGCTGGGCAGGGTCCGGCTGGGCCGTCGTTTCACCGGCCGCAACCTCCGGGGCGGCGGCAACCGGGACTTCGGCCACGGCCGAGGGCACCGCGGCCGGGTTCGCCCCCCCCTCGCGGGCGGAGAACGACCGGCGGCCCAGGGCCATCAGGTCGGCGTTGCGGCCCTGCGCCTGGTCCGCCGCGAACTTCTGCACGAAGTCCTTGTAGCACTCGTGTCCGCCCGCCGTGTAGAACCAGCACTCCTCCATCTCACGGTAGACCTTGTCGAAGTCCCAGCCGTAGTAGAGGATGCGGTAGACCGCGACGGCGCCGCCCGTCCGGTGCTTGCCGCCGGCACAGTGGACGTAGACGACGTCCGTGCTCTCGGGCGTCCCGATGTACTCCACGATTTTCCGGACCTCCTCGTCGGAGGGGTAGCGGGTGGAACTCATGGGGATGTTGAGATACTTCAGCCCCGCTTTCTCGGCCTCGGCCTGTTCCCACTCCTTGAAGTCCTCGCGCAGGTTCAGGACGGTGGTGACGCCGGCTTCCTTCAGCAGCTTGAACTGGCTTTTCTGGACCTGCCCGCCCCGGCAGAGACGGTGGTCGACCCAGTGGAAATTCTGTATGGCGTCGATTTTGGGCGGCAGCTTCTTCGACGAGACCGCGCTCGATCCCGCCGGCAGGGGGTTCGCCAGGGCCCGCGCGGGGCCCCCCGGGAACCAGGCCAGCGCGGCCAGGAAGAGCGCCCACTGGAGACGGGCCGTCCAAATGGCTTTTCCCCTGAATATCTTGCACAATGTGTCTCGCATGTGTTCTCCTTTTCCGGCCGGTCTTCCCGCGTCAGCCGGATTATCGCCCCCCCGGGCCGACCGTGTCAAGTTTTCGAGAGGAGCCGCATCGGGCGGAAGCCCCGGCCGGCCCCGGCGGTCTTCGCCCCCGCGGGGGCGGCGGTTTCCAGAACCCATACGCGGGAGACCGTTGAAGGTTCCCGGCGAAATACCGTTGCCACGCGCCCCCCCCGGCGATATGATGCCGGGCGGGCCGGTTCGGTTCAGGGCGATGAAGCGCCGGACAGGTTCCCCGGGAATCGGGGGGCCCGCCGGGGCCGTCCGGTCACGGCCCCGAGGTGACCATGAGAGGGCGACGCATCCTCTGGATCCAGCTGGGCGTCCCCGACGCCGAGTACTCCTACGCCGAGAACAACCTGCCCACCGCGGCGGGGTACGTCCTCGAGCACGTGCGGCGGCACGGTCTGCTGGAGGGTTACTCCTTCACGCTCCTCGACCAGTCTCTCGCCGACCGGGCCGGGGACGCCCGCCTCCTCGACGCGTGCCTCGCGGGCGAGCCCGACGTGGTCTGCCTCACCTGCCAGGCGTGGAACGTCGAACGGAGCCTGCACCTGGCCGCCCGGTTGCGCGCGGCGCGCCCGGGGACCCGGGTGATCGCGGGCGGGCCCGAGATCACCCCCGACGGCCCCTGGCTCGACCGGCCCGAGGTGGACGTCCTGGTCTTCGGCGAGGGCGAGACCGGCTTGCCGCCGGCCCTCGAGGCCCTCGACCGCCCGGCGGGGGAACGTCCCCGGGTGATCCACGCCCCGCCGCTGGAGAGCCTGTCCGGCGCCGTCGATCCCTACTCCGTCGGCCTCCTGGCCCCGGGGCCCCACCGGAACTGCCTGCTGGAGACCACCCGGGGCTGCCCGTTCCGGTGCAGCTACTGCAACTACGCCAAGCGGGTCCCCACCGTGCGGCGTCACGACGACGCCTACCTGGCGCGCTTCTTCGCGTGGGCCCGCCGGGAAGGCGTCGAGGACGTCTACCTGCTGGACCCCTCCTTCGGGGCCGACCCGGCGCTGGCCGAGCGCCTCGGGAACCTGGCCCGGTGGAACGCCGGCGGGATCCCCCTCCACTCCGAGACGCGCCTGGAGAACCTCACCCCGCCTCTGGCCGCGTCCTTTTTCCGGGCGGGGTTCCGGTCCGTGGAGGTGGGGCTCCAGTCCGTCCACGCCGCGGCGTGCCGGAGCGTCAACCGCCGGCTCGACCTGGGAGCTTTCGAGGCGGGGGCGAACGCCATGCGCGATGCCGGCGTGGGACTCGAGGTGGGGGTCATCCTGGGCCTCCCGAAGGACAACCTCGGCGGGTTCCGGTCGACGCTGGAGTGGCTGGCGGCGCGCGGCCTGGGCGACGCCGCCGAGGTTTTTCACCTGAGCCTGCTCCCCGGGACGGCGCTGCGGGAGACGGCGATCGCGCGGCGGTGGCGCTTCATGCCCAGGCCGCCCTACTACCTGCTCTCCGGCGGTTCCTGGGACGAAGCTTCGCTTCTGCAGGGGATCTACGAAGTCGAGGACGTCCTCGACCGGGGGCACTTCCTGGACATTCCCCCCTGGTTCGAGACCCCTCCCGACACGGATTTCGTCCACCACCTGCGCCTGGGCCTGTCGAACCCGGACGATCAACTGGAGGCGGTCCTGGGCGGGATGCGGAACTGGGCCGCCGTGGTCACCCTGGACCTGGTGGGCGACCCCTCCCGCCCCGCGGCCCGCAAGGCCCTCGAGCGCCTGGCCCGCGCCGCCCTGGACACCAACCCCTACGGCCTCTTCCGACTGGTGCTGCGCACGGAGCGCCCCGTCGCCGAGCGCGAGGTGATGCGGATCCGGGAGGCCTTCACCGTCGGCGACCAGTACTGGAACCGCCTCAACCACTTCCGGGACGACCCCTCGGGGGTCTTCTCCTGCCGGGTCTTCCAGTACGTGCCCGCCGGTCGGCACCTCGATTTCATCCCCGAACTGGCCGACTCCGCCGACGTGGTCTTCGCACTTCCGGGCTCACTGGACGCCTACGAGGACCTGGCCGACCGGGCTGAGTCGTCGGGGATCACCGGCCAAGTCTACGCCGCGTGCGACGGCCCCGAAACGGATGTCGCGCGGCTCTGCCGGGAACGCGACGTCGAGGAGCGGAGGGTCTTCCTGCGGCTGCTCCGGGAGCCGGGTTGAGGCGGAGGGCGCTCTCTGCCCGGCTGGGCATGCAGAAAGGACGAAAGGACCAAAGGGACCCAAAGGACCAAAAGGACGGCCGGAAGAACAGTGAATACCGGCTGGGTAAACAGGCGGCAACCGCATTGTGCTCATTCGCCATGGCCCCTTTGAAAGTGAGACCGTTGACTCCGTTCGTGTGGTTCGTGGTTAATTTTCCGGCTGATCCCGGTGGGGATCGGCGAAAAGGGCCTCTCGCAAAGCAGCGAAGAGGTAAAAACTCACAGAGATATTCATTTCCCCGGCTCTCCTCTGCGAGGCTTGGCGGCTTTGCGTCTTGGCGTGAGGCAGAGACGACCTGACTCCCCCCCCGTTTCCGAAGAGACCCCTCAAGCGCCCGTCGCGGTCCGGAGGAGGGCGACGAGGTCGAGGATGTCGATGCGGCCGTCGTCGTTGAGGTCGGCCTTGGGGAGCGTCACCGTGTACGCGATGGGCTTCGCCGCCAGCCAGGCCGCCAGGAGCGAGACGTCCGCCGCGTTCACGACGCCGTTCTCGTCGATGTCGCCGCGGAGGGGGCCCGCCGTCGTGTACTCGTAACAGCCGATGTCGCAGGTCCCCTCCTGGGGGCGCGCTGTGCCGTCCAGGTCGGTGGTGACGCCCGTCTCGCACAGGCCGTGGTTCCGGGCCCAGGCGGCGGCCGGCAGGTGGTGGTCCGACGCCGGGTCGACGAAGGTGGCGGCGGCGCCGTGGTCCTGGCTGTGCAGGTCCTGGCTCCGCTGGGCCTGCCACTGGGCCAGGGACAGGATGGTATCGTCGTAGCTGACCTGGTGCTGCACGTTGTAGTCGCTCACCAGGCCCGCGATGGAGGCGGCGTCCGTTTCGAGTCCGCCCCGGCTGCCGTCGTGGATGAGAAGGTTGTTCCGCACGGTGTTCCCCGTGCTGCCGTTGATCATGTTGAGGGCCCACCGGCCGTTGGACGGCATGTGCACCGTGTTGAAGAGGATGCGGTTGCTCTTGCATCCCCATTCGTTGCCCTGCCCGTCGTCCCACAGGGCGATGCCTCCGGCGCGGTTGTTGTAGAGCAGGTTGTTGCAGATCAGCGAATTGCGGACCGACGCCAGGTTGATGGCCGCCCCGCCGGCCGCCCCGTTCCCGTAGGCGACGTTGAAGGAGACCTCGCACGCGCTGGAGATCCCGTCGCCGCCCATGGACGGGTCGGCGTTGATCTGGATGCCGCCGGCGTTGTTGTCGTGGGCGACGTTCCGGCGGATCACCGCGCGGTCGCCGCTGTTGCTGTGGTAGATGCCGTGCTCCACCGCGGAGTGGTCGCACTCGTTGTCCTCGGCCGTGAAGTCGTCGGCGAAGGAGGTGAAGATGCCCCATTTCTGGTTGTGATGGCAGTGACACCGGCGAATGGTGACGTTCGTTATGGGCCGGGTGTCGTAACCGCGGATGTCGATGCCCGCAGACGAGGTGGCGCCCGTCACCTCGAAACCGTCGATAACCCACCAGCCGTGGGCGGCGTCCTCGTCCCCCTCCAGGCAGATCACGCTCCCGTGCCAGCTCTGCGGGCCCGGCCCGCTGACGGTCACCGTCGCCCCCGTCTCGGCCTGGAACGTGATGGGGAGCCCGGAAGACCCGCCCCGCTTGGAGCGGAACCCCGCGTAGGTCCCGGCGCGGACGATGACGGTGTCACCGGGTTGGGCGGCGTCCGCGGCTTTCTGGAGGGTCAGCCAGGGCTGGGCGCTGGAACCGGGGTTTCCGTCGCTGCCCGTGGTCGCCACGTACCAGGTGGCCGCCCTGGCCCAGGAAAACGCCCCGGCCAGGAGGAGGAGGCCCAACCAGGCCCCCGTCCGGGAACGGCGGCGCTTCGGGGACCGGAAAACGACCGGCGTCAGGGTTTCGGAAGCTTGCGAATTGATCGGCATGGGGACTCCGTCCAAGCAGGATGAGGGGAAGGATACCGTAAATCGGGCCCCGAATCCAGCACGCAGGCCATCAGCAGACGCCCGGCACCGGGGCGAACGCGCTGCCGGCAGGAGCCGCCAGGGTTTCGGGGCCGGTCCGGCCAGCCGCCGGGAGGTACACATCGAAACGGGCCCCCCGTCCGGGACGGGACAAGACCCGGATGAACCCGCCGTGCCGCCGGACCACCGAGTAGCAGATGGACAGCCCGAAGCCCCTTCCGACGCCACGGGTGGAGAAGAACGGCTCGAAGAGGCGCGGGAGGTTCTCCGGCGGGATCCCCGGCCCGTCGTCCCGAACCCGGATGCGCAGGTAGGTCCCCGGTTTGAACGACAGCCGTCCCGGGCAGCGGATCACCAGGAGTCGTGCCGTCAGGCCGGCGGCACGGTCGCAGGCCTTTTCGATCTCGTCCACCAGGTTCATGACGCCGGGTTGATCGTCCTCCAGGACCCGCATCAACGACAGGCTCCCCAGGATTCCCGCCAGGATGTCGTTGAAGTCGTGCGCCACCCCGCCCGCCACCTGGCCCATCGCCTGGAGGTTCCGGTCGTGAAGCTTCTCCGCCTCCGCCAGTTTCCGCGACGTGACGTCCACGATGATGCCCTGGACACCCATCACCGCCCCTCCCGAGCGAATCGGGCCCGCATAGACCATGACGGGGAACAGGCGGCCGTCCTTTCGCCGGGCGAGATACTCGGCCCCCCGCGATACCTTTCCGGCAAGGACCCTCCCCAGGTTTCGCCGCACGCGTTCCCGGTCCTCCTCCGCCACCACCTCGGCGGCGTGGATCCCCCGGCGCAGGTCCTCTTCCGACATGCCGAACGTCTTCAGGCCGTGGGTGTTGGCATAGGTGAAGAACCCCTCGGCATCCGTCTCGAACACCGTCTGCGGCAGGTGCTCGGCCCAGTGGATGAACGCCGGCCGCGTGTGCACGCGGGATGGACGATACCCCTGCTTCTTCGGATGAACGGCCTCGCCGGACAACGGGCTTTTCATGGTGCCTCCCCGAAGTCCCCGGCCGTTTCACGGGCAACCGGGACCTCCCTCTCATGCTTCCAGTATAGGGGGGTGGCGAAGCGCGTAAAGTGTGAATTTTCCCTGATTCGCTGTGAAGGAATCCCGATGCCGCCGCCGTCCGGAAAGGACCGGCTCCGGATCGTTCCCCCATCCCCCGGGGCCCCGGCGAGAGGCCGACCCGGCCCCGCCGCCGACGGGTCCGCCCGACAGGGCATTTGTCACGGTCGATCGGTAATTTGTCCCGGTAGACACGCGCAGGTTTCCGAAGGAAAATCGCCGCATTCTGACCGGCCGGGGGTTACGTCGCGGGGGCCTGGCGATCCGGGTTGAACGGCGTTCCGCACGATTTCAGGCATGGCCGCGTCGGGGAGGCACACCTTGACCAGTAGTTCCACCCATCCGTCGATCACCTTCCGCCTGACGATCCGGGCGGCCCTGGCCCTGGGCCTTCTCGGGGCGCTCGCCTCCTTCGCCCCCGCCGGAGGGCGGCGCTACGGGGAGGGAGACCCGTCCATCCACCAGATCCAGGCGGCCGAGAACCGGGACGTCGTCCCCCCGCCCGCACCGCCGTTCGCGAAGAACCGGACCCGGTGCTTTTCGAGCACGCCGGCCGTGAACCGCATGGTGATGGGCTTTTACACCTACTGGAAGACAGGGACCGCCAACCTCCGGTGGGACCTCCTCACCCACCTGGCCTACTTCTCCGCGGAAGCCACCACCGCGGGCGACCTGAGCGCCCTCCACGGCTGGCCGGGCTCGGCCCCCATCGCCGAGGCCCACGCCCACGGGGTGAAGGTGCTGCTCACCGTCACCCTGTTCGGGTCCACTTCCATCCGGACCCTTCTCCAGAGCAGCACCGCCCGGGGCGCCCTCGTCGACAACCTCCTCGCCCAGGTTTCGGGCGCGGGCGCCGACGGCGTGGTGGTGGACTTCGAGACCCCCGCGAGTTCCGAGAAGGCCCTCTACGCCGCCTTCGTCGGCGAACTCGCCGCGGCCTTCCACGCCGCGCTGCCGGGGTCCCACGTCTGCGTCTGCACCCCGTCGGTGAACTGGGGGGACGGCATCCCCCTCCGGGACCTGGCCGAGCGGGCCGACTCCCTCTTCATCATGGGTTACGACTACTACTACTCCGGCGGCAACCCGGGGCCGGTGGCGCCGCTCTCCCACCCGTCCGGCTCGCCCTGGGCCACCTGGGCGGGGATCGAGCAGACGCTCCAGGACTACCTCTACGGCGACGTGGGCGTGGGGGACGCCTACCGCGGCAAGCTGATCCTGGGTGTCCCGTACTACGGCATCGACTGGCCGACCACCGGCACGGGGGTCCCGACCGCCTCCGCCGGCACCGGGACGGCCCGGGTCTACACCTCCGCCGCCGCGGCCGCCGCCACGTACGGGCGGCTGTGGGATCCGTGGTCCTCCACCCCGTATTACGGGTACTTCGACGCCTCCCAGCCCCACCAGTGCTGGTTCGACGACGCCGAGAGCCTCGGGCTCAAGTACGAGCGGGTGAACGCCCTGGACCTGGGGGGCACCGGGATGTGGGCCCTCAATTACGACGGGTCGCGAACCGAACTCTGGGATTCACTCCGGGAGCACTTCACCACCCAGCCGAACCAGCCGCCGGCGCCGGCCCCGGACCTTGCCGTCGTCACGGCCGGGCAGTCGGTCCGGCTGGCCGTGCTGGCCAACGACACCGACCCCGACGGGGACCCCCTCACCCTCGGGGGGATCCTCCAGCGGCCGAAGATGGGGATCGCCAAGGCCGGGGCCGACGGGACGGTCCTCTACATCGCCGGGGGTTCGCTGGAGGGCGCCGATTCCTTCACCTACCGGGTCGTCGACCCCGAGGGCGCCTGGGGGGAAGGGCGGGTGGTGATCGACTACCGGGGCCCGGCCCAGCTTCCCCTCCCGCCCCGGCCGGCGGACGCCCTACCGGGGTCGGGGCTCCACCCGGCGATCCGCTCCCTCTCCCTCGCGGACCGGGAAGCCCGGATCCAGGCGGAATTCGAGGCGGGCAACGTGCCGGACTTCATGCGGAAACTGGTCCCCGTAACCTCCCAGGCGATGGTCGGCGGCCAGCTCCGCACCCTGGTGTTTTACGTGACGCCCGACTATTTCTGCCTGGGCTCGAACACCGACTTCCTCCGCGTCCCGGTCTCCGCCCACCTCGCCCAGCGGATCGCGGACCGGGCGGGCTGCCTCCTCCCGACCCGGAAGATGGTGAACGCCATCTGGGCGCAGGCGGAGGTCAAGCTGGCCCCCTACACCTTCAACCCCGCCGATTACGACATCACGTCCCCGGACATCTTCTACCAGCACAACCAGCAGATCGAGATCCAGCGGGCGAACCAACCCCTGGGCGCCCTCGTGGCCGGCATCAAGAAGGACATCTGCATCACGCCGCTGCTCCCGACGATGCCGTCCCCCGCCCGGGTGGCCATCTACGGCTGGCACCAGCTGAACGGGGCCCCCATCCAGCCCCTCAGCCTGGTCCATCAGCAGGACTACATGGACTACAGCCACGGCGCGAGGCTGGTGCGGTGCGACGTGCTCCTGGACGGCCGGGTGGCGCCCATGGCGGACCTCCTGGCCGACCCGGACCTCGCCTCCCTGCTGAGCGACGAGGGCGCCTTCACCGAGGGGGTGCGCTACCCGGTCCCCCTGCCCTCGCTGGTGACGAACGGCAGTTTCGAGGGCGCCTACACGGACGGCGTTTCCGAAGGCTGGACCGCCTGGACCGCCCCGGGTTCCGCCGCGCTCACCTTCGGGCGGGCGTCCATCAACCACCACGACGGCGCGTACTCCCAGTACTGGAAGCGGACCGACACCGCCGCCGCGGACGGCGCCGTCCACCAGCGCCTGGCCGTGGTCCCGGGGAAGACCTACGCGCTGTCCCTCTGGATGAAGCGCCAGTCCACTTTCTCCGGGAGCTTCCTCAAGGCGGGGATCGACCTCACGGGGGGAACGGACCCGTCCGGGGCCGGCGTGGTCTACACCGACTTCACGGGGAGCACCGACAACGTCTGGCAGTCCTTCACCGCGGACGTCACCGCCACCGGCCCCTGGCTGACGATCTTCGCCCGGGCGGGGCACACCGGCACCACGGGGGGCACGACCGCCTACTTCTACGTGGACGAGGTCACGCTGGTGGAAGAGTAGGCTGAAGGCTGTTAGGCTGAAGGCTGTTAGGCTGAAGACTGTTAGGTCAGAGGGGAGTTCCCATCGGTATCGGGGTCGGTATCGGTATCGGGGTCGGTATCGGGGTCGGTATCGGGGTCGGTATCGGTATCGCAATCGCCGTCGCAATCGCAATCGCCGTCGCAATCGCCGTCGCAATCGCAATCGCCGTCGCAATCGCAATCGCCGTCGCAGTCGCCGTCGCAGTCGCCGTCGAAGTCGCTGTCGCTGTCGCAATCGCACTCGACGCCGCAGTCGCCGTCGCATTCGAAGAAGGGGCCGTCACCGGGAAACCGGCGTCCCGTCACACGAATCCAGGCAGGAGTGCCGCGTGATCCATCGAAAGAGAACTCTCGCATGGATCGTTTTCCGGAGCCTCGCCCCCCTGTGGGCAGCAGCGCGGCACTGCGCCGTCATCGGCCCGCCGGCTTCGACTTCGATCCTTGACGGTCCCTCGTCGGAACCGCCCGCCTCCCCCGCCGACCGGGGGGAAGCACACCCCCCCCGGCCGATCGACGAAAACGCCCCGGTGGAACCGGCCGCGCCGGTGACGGTCAACCCGCCGGGGACAGCCGACCCCGCCCAGCCCCACCTGATGTGGGGGATGTACACGCACCCGCCCCTCATGCGGCTCGCGGCCCTCTACCGGGGGGTCTCCCCCCACCGGGCCGACGTCATGGCCCTCGCCGCCGACCAGCCGGACGTCTACCAGGCAGGGGTCGACAATTACTACAACCAGCAGTGGTCCCACGCCTGCATCGTGGGCCCCGGCAACGTCTGGGTCTGGGGGGACGCCGACGACGACTTCCACGACAACCTCAACGGCGGCATCGGTGATTTGTCCGACCAGATCGGAAATTTTTCACGCTTTTCGCCGCCCTCCGCGGATGTTAGTCTGAAGTTGCGATCATTTTCAGCTGGAGGTTCCCATGACACGACGCACCCCTGTCCTTCTGTTTATGCTGTGGCTCCTCCCGAGCGCCGTCCCCGTTTTCGCCGAGGACGCCGACCGCCAGTTCGCCGGCTACGTCTCCGACCAGGAGACCCGGTTCAAGGACTACGTCTGGAACTTCGTGGACGAGTTCGAGGACACCTGGGCCCGCTCGCAGTATTACTGGGCCCGGAGTTACATGTTCGGGTCGTCTCACCTGAGCTTCTGTGACAGCGTCGACCTGACCTACTTCGCGGGGCACGGCAACGCCTCCACCATCTGGCCCAGTTCCGCCGACGGCGCCTGCTACCTGGGCGACAAGGCCTGGGGCAGCCACTCCACCGCCTCCCGCGCCGGCGACCTCGAGTACGTCGTCTTCCACAGCTGCAAGGTGCTGGAGATGAGCGGCGACTGGCGCGGGCGGTGGCGAAACACGTACGAGACCCGCTCCCAGCCGCGGCCTTTCGCGGGCCTCCACCTGGCCATGGGTTTCCGGACCAACCACTACACCGGCGCCGGGGCCGGCCCCTGGGCCGCCGACGAGTTCGCGGAGAACCTGGAGGACGGGGACGCCGTCCGGACCGCCTGGGTCGAAGCCGTGGAGGACTCCCTCTGGCTCGTCGGCTGGGACAGCTCCAAGAACCGGGCGGCTGTTTTCTACATCCGCCCCCACGCCAACGAGACCCGTTCCCAGAACGGCAGCGCGGACCGGCGCTACGGCGACGCCGACTACCTGCTGGACGCCTACTACATGGAATAGGAGGGCACGATGCAACGCAGATTTCTCCCGAAAGCCATTCCCGGAACCTCCCTTTCCGTCCCGGCCTCCCGGCGGGCCCTCCCCGGCGCTCTCCGGGCGCTGTGCCTGGGGCTCGCCCTGGCCGCGGTCGGGATCACGGCCACGGGGGCGCCGGCAGCCGGCGGGATGGTGACCGTCGCGCCGAAAGCGGCGGACGCGGTGCTCCGGGCCCTCGAGGCCCCGGTTCGCGTTGTCCCGCTGGTTCCCGGCGCCGAGGACCAGTCCCGTCACCTTTTTTCTCTCTGGGTTTCCGGGTCCGTCGAGCTCGACCAGGCGGAAGTTCGGTCGAGCACGCGCTTCCCCGGCCGGGTCCTCTACCGGCAGGCGACCTCTCCGACCCCGTCACGCCGACTGGGCGAGCGCCTGGTCTTCCGGCGCACGCCCTCCGGGGTCACGGTGACCCTCGACCCCCAGGCCCTCCGGGTGGACGCCGGGGAACCCTCCGCCGACGTCCGTTGCCGGGTGGGCGGCGGGCAGTTCCTCTTCCGCAAGAACGTGGAAGCCCGTCACGACGGTCCCGTGGACCGGGTGAAGCTGGTCGACGAGGTCCGGGGCTTCCTCCGGGAGAACCGCTTTGTGCGGGAGAGCGACGCGGACCGGCAGGGCCCCGCGGAGGTCGTCCTCCGGCGGGTGAACCAGGAGGGAGCCGACGGCGGGGCGCCGGAGGATTTCGTCGTCCAGGCGGACGTGGTCATCGGCCGGGCCTTCGAAGGGAAGCCGGTGGTGAACTCGAAAGCGGTCCTCGGGGTGTCGCCGTCCACGGGCGAGATCGTCAAGTTCGGGCTCTTCGACTGGGTCCCGGCCCGACCGGAGAAAGCCCGGGTGGTCCTCGGCCGGACCGGCTTCGATGCCGCGTCCGAGCTGTTGAACCGGATGGAAGCCAAGGTCCGGGAACGGCGGGGCGCCTTCGTTCGGGCCGAGGTCGTGCGGGCCGAGGCGGCGTGGGTCCAGACCGCCGACGCCCTGGTCCCCGTGATGGTCTTCGAGGTGGAGGCCGAGTACGCCTACCCCGACGGGAGCACCGTTCGCCAGCCCGGGCTGGAGATTCTCAGCCTCGCCGGCGGAGACGACGTGGTCGATGGCGAGCCCGGCCGGGACGGTGAGAACCCCCTGCCCCACTGACGGGCGAGGACCGTTCTCACCGCTCAACCCCTTTCGCACCCGCTCACCGAACACCCCCCCGCCCCCGGGGGGGGTGTATTCCATTTTCGCCCCGCTGTTCGCCCCGGTCGTCCCCCCCCATCCCCGCGGTGCATCGCGCTTGATTCCCGCCCTGTTCTCGATTACAGTGAAGGGGATCTCGCCACGAAGGCGACACCAGGAGAGACACCATGTTCAGGGAACACCTTCCGATCGGCGAAGTGGCCCTGCGCCTCGCGATCGCCACGGCCGCCGGGGCCCTCATCGGGCTCAACCGCTGGCTTCGCCGGAAAGCCGCCGGGCTGTGCACCCACGCCATGGTCGCGTTGAGCGCCGCCCTCGCGACCCTCGTGGCCGTTGTTGCCCCCGGCGCCGACGCCCAGGCCGTGAGCCGCGTCATCCAGGGCATCGTGGCGGGCGTGGGGTTCATCGGGGCCGGCGTCATCCTGCACCTGAACCGCGAAAACAAGATCCAGGGGCTCACGACCGCGGCGAGCATCTGGACCGCGGCCGTTTTCGGGATCGCCAGCGCCGCCGCGGACTTCCGGGTGGTCACGCTGGGCGTCTCCTTCGCCCTCATCGTCCTGGTGCTGGGCAAGCACTTCGAGCGGCTCATGAACCGGGTGATCCGGCACCGCCCGGAGCGAAAGCGACGCCCGCGTCCCGACGCTCCGGACCGCAGCTGATGCGGCGGCGAGCGCCGCTTTGACCGCGCCGCGCGGGTTTCAGGAGCGGTGCACCCGGCTGGTGACCTTGCGTCCCCCGCGAGGGTGACGCGGCCCCGCAACTCCACACGCAACGTTCGCATTGCCCCTTTTCCGGCTTTCTGCGTATTCTGGGGTTCCCGTCCTTCCGCGGTGAAGTCGTTTCCGTTTAATCCGTGCTTATTCGTGTTCACCCGTGGTTTGCTTCCGCTTTATCCGGGTTGGGTCCCCTCGGCCCTTTGATGCCTCCTCTCCAGCGGGAAGCACTTTCCCCGGAATTACCTTTCAGGGAACCCGGCACGACGAACCGCTTGAACCCAGGGCCCCGGCGACCTCCACCAGGAGCGGGAAGAGGGCTCTCCCCCGGCGGCGGGGGACGCTGGAGTTCGCCTGGACTGCCACCGCCACGCGGAGGTCGGGGAAGTACGCCATGTCCGTCAGGTAGCCGGGGAAGAAGCCGCTGTGGCCCCAGGTGATCCCCCGGCTGGAAGGGCGGATCAGCACCCCCAGCCCATAGGTCACGCCCGGCCCCATGTCGGTGGCGACCCCCTCCAGCATTTGGGCCCGCAGGGCGGGGTCGATCAGGGGGCCCGCGTACAGTTCCCGGGCCCAGCGCGCCAGGTCCCGGGGCGTGGAGACCACCCCCCCGCCCGTCCACTCGTTCCGGGGGTTGAAGGCGAAGCGGCCGTTCGTGATCATGGCGTCGGTGCCGCCGAAGGGATTGGCCTCCCCGGCATACCCCTGGACGAGCCCCGGGATGACCCGGGACTCGGCAGGGAGGGTGTCCTTCAGCCGAAGGGGCTCGAGGAACCTCTCCCGGAGCATGCCGAACCACGCTGTCCCCGTGATTTTCTCCAGGACCATGCCCAGCACGATGTAGTGCGTGTCGGAGTAGGCCCACCCTTTCCCGGCGGGGAAGAGGGGCCGGTCGTCCAGGACGTAGGCCACCAGCTCCGCCGGTTTCCAGGCCCTGTCGGGGTCCCGGGTGAGGGCGGTGGTGAACGCTTCCTTGAACTCGTGGCGCTCCAGGCCGGCCGTGTGGTTGAGGAGCATTCGGACGGTGAGGTCCCCGGCATTGGGAAGCCGGGGGAACCAGGGGGCCTCGCCGAGATAGTGCCCGACCTTGGCGTCGAGGTCCAGCCGGCCCTCTTTCGCGAGCTGCAGCGCCGCCGCTGCGACGAAGGTCTTGCCGACGCTCCCCGCCGGCATCCGGTCCGACGGTTTGAGGGGAACGCGGGTGTCCCGGTCCGCCACCCCGGCCACGGCGGTGAGGATCGTCCCGTCGGGCAGGGACGCGGCGAGGCTGATGCCGGGGTAGTCCCCGTCCTTCACCGCCGCGTCGGCCACCGCCTGGAGACGCGCCTGCACACGGTCCCGGAGCGACGGGGCAGCGGCCGGGGAAGGCGTCGGACAACCCAGGGTGAAGGCAATGATCAGGGGGATCAGGGGGATCGAACCGGCCGGGAAACGGGGGGATCGGGGATTGGGCACGACGCGGCCTCCTTTCGAAAAAGGAGAATACGGTTTTTCCCGGGCGCTTTCTCACCGGCCGATCGGAAAACCGCCTGCAGGTCTCACTCTCTCCAGTGCCGGGCCCCGTCGCCCGACTCGAAGACCACCACCACCAGCCGGCCGCGCTTGCCGGACTGGGGCTTGAGCTTCCAGGTGAGGCGCCAGGCGAAGCGCGCCTCCGTGCGGACCCGCTCGTTGGTATACGGAGCCGTCATGTCGTAACGGGACGTGTCGACGTGGTACCGCTCCAGGTAGGCCGCCGCCGCCGCCAGGGCGGCCTCCGCCGACTCCACCCGCCCCGCGCCGGGGGACGGGGCGGGTTTTCCCCCGGACCGCGCCGCGTCGATGAGGGCCTTACGGACCTCCGGGTCGAGCCGGGCCCCGCAGGCGAGGGCGACGGACCAGCAGCCGCGGCCGTCCGCGGCCGGGACCCGGTCGAGCCAGGTCTCCCAGTAGCGCCGGTAGAGGGTCTGGGGCATGACGGAGGGCCCCTCGCACGGGCCCTCCCCACGGGTGAGGGTCAGGAGAAATCCCCCGACGTTGGGTCCCTCGACCCGGTCGGTCTGCGGAAGGAACTCGCCGGTCTTCGCCTGGCGGTGGACGGTGAAGACCAGGGTGTGGCGGCGGGCGGTCAGACCGTCTTCCCGAACCTCCACGGCCGCGTCCGGCGCAACCCTCCGCACGGTCTCGGCGACGCCCGCCAGGAAGGCAGTGTCGGGATCGGCTCCCAGGGCGGGAAGGACGGCTCCCGCCAACAGCGCACCCACCAACATCGTCACCAGCAAGGTCGCCCTTTGCATCAGGATTGACTCCTGTCTTTGTGCCACCGCTGCCGGATCGCTTCCAGTTCCAGGAGGTCCTGCCGGTCCTTCGGCCATCCCGGGTTCCCTCCCCGTCCCGCCCGCGCGAACCGGCGGTTCTGTCGGGCCCGTAACCGTGGGGACGCCGGCCTCCGGCGATCCCGCGCCTGTCCGGATGGTAACACAGGAAGGCGTTTTTTTTCGTCTTCGAAAAAAAACCTTGACAACCCGATTTCTGCGTACTAGTGTACTAGTATGATAGTACAGATGACCCTCAACCACAAATCCCCCGTCCCCCTCTTCGAGCAGCTCAAGGAGCAGATCCGGCTCCGGGTCCTGGCCGGGAGCCTCGGCCCGGGTGACCCCGTCCCCTCCATCCGGCAGCTGGCGGTCCAGCTGACGGTGAACCCCAACACCATCGCGAAGGTGTACCGGGAGCTGGAACTGGAGGGCGTCCTGGAGAACCGCCCCGGCAAGGGGTGCTTCGTGACGTCCACCGGCCGGTCCGAGGACGACCTCCGTCGTGAGCGGGAGGAGCGCGTGCGCCGGGAGGTTCGGGAGGCGGTGGTCCGCTGGAGGGCCTTGGGCTTTGACCCGGGCGAGATCGCCCGTTTCATAGAGGAGACCAACCATGAGTGAAACCGCCATCCACCTTGAAAACGTCCGTGTCGGCTACGGCCGCCGCCGGGTCCTCGACGGTCTCGATCTGAGGGTCGAGCGGGGGACCGTCAACGGTCTTCTGGGACTCAACGGCTCCGGGAAGACCACCCTGATGCGCCTTCTGAACGGCCTGCTCCCCCCCTCCGGCGGCACGGTCCGCGTCCTGGGCCTGGACCCCTGGCGGCAACGGGTCGCGCTCCAGCGGCGGCTGGCTTTCATGCCCGAGCACCCCGCCCTCTACGACGACCTTGACGCCGGATCGTTCCTCCGTTTCTGCCGCCGCCTCCACCCCGCGTTCGACCTCGTCGGCGCGCGGGACCGGCTCGAAGCGCTGGGCGTGCCCCTGGGCACCCGGCTCGGCCGGCTCTCGCGCGGGCAGCGGGGGCTCGTCTCCCTGTCGGCCGCCCTGGCCCGCCGGGCCGAGGTCCTCCTCCTGGACGACCCCACCCTGGGCCTGGACCTCCCCGCCCGTCGCAACCTCTACCGGACCATCCTGGAAGACCTGGCGGAGCGTGACACGGCGGTCCTGTTCGCCACTCACCAACCGGCCGAGGTGGAAGGCATCCTGACGCACGTCGCCTTTCTTCGCGACGGCCGCATCGTGGCCGGCGGCCCCCTTGACGAGCTCAAGCGGGCCCGCGCCGGCGAAGCGACGGCCCCCGACCTCGAAGAACTGACCTTTCAGATCCTGGGAGGACAAGATGCTGCTTAAAGATCTCCGGCAGAACCTCTGGGCCGTGGGACTCGCCCTGTTGTTCCCCCTTTTCGCCTTCCTGGCGGGCTTCTTCCGGATCGGATGGGGAAGCGCGAGCCCGGCCTGGGTCTCGGAAGGGTTCTTCCTCGGCAATAGCGTGCTGGTGATCCCGCTGATCGCCTTCATGACGGGGAACGTCCTGTTCCGATCGGAGAACTGGGCCCTGATCCTGACCTTCCCGGTCCGGCGAAGCTCGGTGCTCCTCCGAAAGCACCTGTCCGGGCTGCTGCTGGTGGGGGCGGCCTGGGGGGCGTCCGCCCTGGCCGCGGCGGCCGGTTCTCACGACGCGGTGCCCCGGGGGATCCCGCCGGCAATCTACCTCTCCCTTCTCGCCGTGCTGTACCTTCTGGGCGTCTGGGTCGCCCTGGCGACGGACGCCTTTCCACGCGGCCTCATCCTGTTGGCGGCCCTTCTGGCGGTGGTCTCCCTGGCCGCCCATGCCCTGGGTTTCCGTGACCTCCTGGGATGGGCTTTCCTCCTGGTCGGCCCCGGAATCCTGGCGACCCTGGGGCTGTGGTTCCTCGTGGGCCTCGCCGCGGCCACCACCCTCCTGTTCGTCAATCACCGACTTTCTGCGCCCTTGCGCAACGCCCTGCTGGCATCGGGCCTCCTCCTCGCCGCCGGGATCGCGTCGGTCGCCGGCGCCACGATCATGGCCCACCGCGGCCTGCACGTCACGGACCTCGACCGGTTCACCGCCTACCGGGCCCGCCTGGCCGGACCGGGCCGCCTCCTGGTCGAAGGGGGAAACCGGATGTTCGCGGGGGATGCTTTCCGCTCCGGCCCACTGTTCCGTGAGGCGCCGGCGGTCCTTCTCGTGGGCGAAGACGGCGCCTACCGGCAGATCTTCAGCGGGGCCGCGACCGACGCGTTCGGAGCATCGGGGGATGGCCTGCGCCTGGCCCTGACCACCCACGACCCCCAGACCGGGGAGTGGCGGCTGTCGGTGTTCGCCCGGGAGGGGCGGGAACTCAAGCGCGTCCGGCTCGAGGGGCGGGCCGAGATCCGGTGGCGCCCCGGCACCCACGACCTCTGGGTCCTGGACAGCTGCTCCCTCTTCCGGGTGAACGCCGACGACGGGCGGCTCACCGTGATCCCGCTCCCGGCCGTGCCGGCCTGCGGCATTTGGCTGCACGCCTTCGGCCTGTTGCCGGAAGGGGTATGGTATTGCCGGATTTTTGGTGACGATGCCGTGGAGGTCTTCCGCATGGCGGGCATGGAGGGGCGATGGACGCGGGTCCTCACCGAAGGCGAACCCGGCGCCGGACCGTACGGGCAGCCCTTCGCCCAGGGCGAGGCGGTGACCCGGTGCGGGGCGGGGACCTTCCGCCTGTGGACGCGGGAATCCCTGCTGTTTGTGAACCTTTCCGGTCCGGCCGTCCAGGTTCGGCGCGAGCCCCTTGACCCCGCGCAACACGGTTTCCACCAAGGGATCGCCATCGCCTCGACCACCGGGGCGCTGGTATCTCTCCCCGGCCGGCGGTCCCTGGTTATGAAACCCTGGAACGGGGACGAACCGGTGTGGCGCATCGACCTCCCGTTTGACGTCCAGGATGCGTGCGCGTGGGGAGACCAGGCCCTGGTGTTCGGGTGGTCCCCCGTCGAAGCGGGCGACCGCCGCGGCCAGACGCTCCTGTTCCGGCTGGACCTGGGGAGCGGTCGACTGACGCGGATCAAGGCGGGAAACGGGGGCGTCATCCGAACGGATCTCCGCTGGGGGGGGATGCTCTGCGACGTCGACGGCCCCCGGGCCCTTTTCCAGGTTTTCGGTGCGCCGGAAACCCGGTGGGCGTGGTACCGCGCGGACCTGCAGGCCGGGACCGTCGAGCCGGCCCTGGCGAAAGAGGTCGGGAAGTAGTCCCTTTAT
The DNA here is from genome assembly GCA_018001935.1 of Acidobacteriota bacterium. NCBI lineage: Bacteria > Pseudomonadati > Acidobacteriota > Acidobacteriota bacterium. The sequence continues at coordinate 20,352 of JAGNHB010000005.1, read as the reverse complement.
CCGGTTCCGACGTTGCGAGGATTGGAGGCTTCGCGACGTTGCGCCAGGTCGAGACCGCCTGGTTCATTGTTTCCGGAGAGTCCGGATGATCCGGTTCATCCGTAGTACTCTACCGGTTTATCCGGGTTAGGCTCGGGGCCGCTCCGGCCCTGGTTCAGAACCCCGCCTCCGCCCGGATTTTCCCGATCTCCAGCGTCTGCAGGTAGTGGACCAGGTTGCCGTAACCCCGGTGAAAGCCGTACCCCCCCGCGGTCATCTCCCGGATGGCGTCTTCCCGGGACCAGCCCTGGACGACGACCCGGTAGACGGCGCACAGGGTGCCGGTCCGGTCGGCCCCGTGGGCGCAGTGGACGAAGAGGGGCCGTTTCGACGGGTCGGCGACCGCCCTCAGGAACGCGACGACCTCCCGGTCCCCCAGGAGAAGCGTTTCGGTGGGGATGTGGATGTAGCCCAAGCCGGTCGATCCGAGAAGGTCACGGTCGCTGTGGGCCCAGCGGAGGTTCACCACCGTCCGGATCCCCAGCGCCCGGAGCCGGGCGAACCCTTCCGCCGTGGGCTGGGCGCCGCGGTAGAGATCGGGGCTGACCTGGTGGAAGTTCCCCACGCCGGGGGTGGGCGGCATGGGGCGGGCCCAGCGGGCGTCCCGGACGGCGGCGTCCGGATGGTGAACCGCCGCCAGGAGGTCCGAGAGGTCCACCCCCCGGAGCGCCAGGCAGGCGTGGGCCTGGGCCGCCGCCGCCGCGAGGAGAACGGTCACCAGGCACAGGACCAACCCGGAAGGGGTGATCCGGAACTGCGCCGGCCGAGGGGTGTCGGGTTTTATCTCGTTTTTCATGGGAAGAGCCGCCTTCGGGTTTTCGGGTCTCGGGACATCGGCCTCACCAAGGCGTGAAAGGACTCAAGGACCAAAAGGACACAAAGGACATAAAGGACGGCCGGAACGGAAACCCCCTGCTTGTTTGGTCCCACGGTCCTTTTGGTCCTTTGGGTCGTTTTGGTCCTTTTGTCCTTCGGGCTAGCCCTTGCCGGGTGGCCGGCCCGATGTGGAAAGAAAAGGCCGCCCGGCAAAAACCGGACGGCCCGAAAGCGTTCTCCCGGGCGCCGCGGGACGCCCGGGAGGAAAACGGGACTAGATCACGCCCTGGTCCAGCATCGCGTCGGCGACCTTGACGAAGCCGGCGATGTTGGCGCCGTACATGTAGTTGCCGGGCTTGCCGTAGGTGGCGGCGGCGTCCAGGCAGGCCTTGTGGATGCTCTTCATGATCTGGTGCAGCCGGGCGTCCACTTCCTCGCGGGGCCAGCCCAGGCGCATGCTGTTCTGGGACATCTCGAGGCCGGAGGTGGACACGCCGCCGGCGTTGGCCGCCTTGCCGGGGCCGTAGAGGACGTTGTTCTCGATGAAGACGTCGATGCCGTCGGGGGTGGTGGGCATGTTGGCGCCCTCGGAGACGCAGTAGCAGCCGTTGTCCACCAGGCCCTTGGCGGTCTCGCCCGTGATCTCGTTCTGGGTGGCGCTCGGGAAGGCGGCGTCCACCTTGATCCCCTCGGAGGTGATCACTTCCCAGATGCTCTTGCCGGGGTAGAACTGGGCGCTCTTGTAGGTGTCGGCGTACTCCTTGGCCCGGCCGCGGCGCACGCTTTCCAGTTCCTGGATGTAGGCCAGCTTGCCGGCGTCGATGCCGTCCATGTCGACGATGGTGCCGCCGGAGTCGCAGATGGAGATGCACTTGCCGCCCAGCTGGGTGACCTTCTGGATGGTGTACTGGGCCACGTTCCCCTTGCCGCTGACGGCCACGGTCTTGCCTTCGAAGGTCTGGCCGCGGGTGGCCAGCATCTCGGCGGCGAAGTAGACGGCGCCGTAACCGGTGGCCTCCGGGCGGATCAGGGAGCCGCCCCACTTGATGCCCTTGCCGGTGAGCACGCCGGTGAAGACGTTGGTGATGCGGCGGTACTGGCCGAACATGAAGCCGATCTCGCGACCGCCCACGCCGATGTCGCCGGCCGGGACGTCCGTGTCGGCGCCGATGTGGCGGTACAGCTCGGTGATGAAGGATTGGCAGAAGCGCATCACTTCCATGTCCGACTTGCCCTTGGGGTCGAAGTCGGAGCCGCCCTTGCCGCCGCCCATGGGGAGCGTGGTGAGGCTGTTCTTGAAGATCTGCTCGAAGCCCAGGAACTTGAGGATGCCCAGGTTGACGCTGGGGTGGAAGCGCAGGCCGCCCTTGTAGGGGCCGATGGCGGAGTTGAACTCCACGCGGTAGCCCTTGTTGACCTGGATCTGGTTCCTGTCGTCCACCCAGGGCACGCGGAACAGGATCGTGCGCTCGGGTTCCACGATGCGTTCCAGGATCTTCCCTTCGCGGTAGCGGGCATTCTTCTCGATGACCGGCTCCAGGGTCATCACCACCTCCCGCACGGCCTGGTGGAACTCCGGCTCGTTCGGGTTCTTCGCGATCAGGTACGCCATGAAATCATCGACAAACTTGGACATCTCGCCACTCCTTATGGGAAATTTAACAAACTGTCAAAACCATCTCGAAGAATGATTTGCCGCATACGCGATCGTGGCGGCCAAGGACCTTTCCCGAAAACACACGGCAAAAATAGTATGAGAATGCGCGAAGGAAAGCAACGAAAATCTGCTTAAAAGGTACTGTAATCCGTGACGGTGCTCTTATCGCCGAAGACCGCGCCCCGGGACACGCTCACCCCCTCGCCGATGACGCAGTGCTTGCCGACGATGCAGTAGCGGAGGCTGGCCCCGGCCTTGACCCGGGTGCCCTGGAGGAGAACGGAATCGCGGATCATGACCCCGTCCTCGAGGCGGCAGTTGGGCCCGATGACGGAATTCTCGATGTCCACGCCAGGCTTGATCATGCAGGAGGGGTCGATGAGGGACGTGCCGTCGATCCGGGAGTTGGCGGGCGCGGTGACCGGTTGTTTCTCATAGAGCCCGAAGAATTTGGGCAGGGAAACCTTCCCCGCGATCACGTCGAGGTTGGCCTGGAGGTAGCCGGCGGGGTCCCCGATGTCGGTCCAGTAGTCGTTGGTGCAGAACGCGTGGATCGGGACGCCGGTCTCGATGAGCCGGGGGAAGAGGTCCCGCTCGAGGGTGTAGTGGGTGTCCGCGGGGATCCGGTCCAGGACCGCGGCGTTGAAGACGTAGATCCCGACGTTGACCTGGTCGCGGGGCAGCATGCGGTCCCGCGGTTTCTCCGTGAAGTCGGTCACCGTCCCCCGGGCGTCGAGGTTCACCACGCCGAAGTGGGAGGGGTTGGCCGCCCGGCCGGTGACCAGGGTCACTTGCGCGCGCTTGTGCTGATGCTCCTTGATGACCTTCCCGAGATCGATGGACGTCAGGATGTCGCCGTTCATCACGATGACCTTCTGTTCCAGCATGTCCGCGGCGTTCCGGAGGGCGCCGGCGGTGCCGAGCGGAACGGTTTCCACGGCGTAACGGATCACCATCCCGTAGTTGGCGCCGTCGCCGAGGATGTCCTTGATCCGCCGGGGAAGATAGCTCAGCGAGAGAACGACTTCCTTGACCCCCGCGCGCTTGAGGCTGTCCAACTGATAAAAGATGAAGGGGATGTTCCCGACGTGAACGACCGGTTTGGGCACGTTGGCCGTCAGCGGAAGCAGTTCGACTCCCTTGCTTCCAGCCAGGATCAGCGCCTTCATGGTTTTCCCTCCTCCCGGGCGGCGTCTCGGGGCGGGCCCTTGCTCGACCCGCGGGGGGCCGCGTCCGAATCGTGCATTATACCCGAATTCCCGGGAAAGCAGCCTTGAAAAATGGGGGGGGCGGGCCCGGGCTCCCCGGGCGGAGTGATCCCTGGCGTGTCGCCGCCCCTTCCCCCTTGACATCCCCCCGCCGGCTTGTCTATGGTGCACGGGGGACGCGCCCGGGAAACAGGCCCCCGCACGCGCCGGCGGCCGCGGGTGCGCCTTGGCCGCGTTCAACCCCGTCCGGGGGCGGCAAACCCCCGGCCAAGGCCCCCGGAGGACAACGTTTGAACCCTGGCCTGCACCTTGCCCACAAACCGGTCGGCCGCACCAGTTTTTCGTTGGTTCGGGCGTTCCAGGCCGAGGCCGCCGCCGCGGGCGGCCGGCCGCTGCGGGTCTGCCACGGGGGGACCCTGGACCCCTTCGCCGAGGGGCTGTTGCTCGTCCTTATCGGCCAGGCCACCCGCCTCATGGACCTGCATCACCCCATCCCCAAGCACTACGAGGCCGAGGTGGTCTGGGGTGAGGAGACGGACAACGGCGACCCCCTCGGGCGCGTCGTCGCCCGGGGCGACCCCGCGGCCCTGGGCCCGGCCGCGCTGGACCTCGCCCTTCAGGCCTTCATCGGCTGGCACGACCAGGTCCCGCCCGAGACCTGCGCCAAGAAAATCGGGGGCGAACCCGCTTACCGGAAGGTGCACCGGGGCGAAACCGTCGTCCTGCCCCCCTGCCGCGTCTACCTCCACGCGGCCCGCTGGCTCGGCCACGACCTGCCCCGCTCCAGCCGGCTGGAACTGGTCTGCCGCGGCGGGTTTTACGTCCGGGCCCTGGCCCGGGACCTCGGGCGCGCCCTCGGCTGCGGCGCCCACCTCCGCCGGCTCCGGCGCACCCGGATCGGCCCCTACGCCGACCCGGGCCCGGAAGGAGCGGCCCCGGTCAGCGGGGAGGGCCTCCTCCCCTGGTGCGCCTCCCGGGCCCTCGCCGACGACGAACTGGGCCACTTGCGCAGGGGCCGGGGCATTCCCCGGGGCCCCGTCGCCCCGCCGGCCTGGCGCCCGCCGCCGGGTTTCCCCGACCCCGCCGCCCCGGTCCGGGCCTTCCACCGAGGGCGCCTCGTCGCCCTCCTGCGCGAGGAAAACGACGACCTGCACCCAACCACCCTCCTGCCCGGCGGGCTGTGACGCCCGTACGCCGGGCGAGCCGTTCCGTACGCCGGGCGAGCCGTTCCGTACGCCGGGCGAGCCGTTCCGTACGCCGGGCGAGCCGAGCCCGGCGCTGACTCTCGCCGGGTAAGGTGGCACCACCCCTTTGGACGGAAAGGAGTTTGGTTGCAGTCGGAATCTGGAGTGGGGTAAGATGGAAGGGACCGATGAGATTTCTTCAGGATCAAACGGGTGAACAACCTGTGGTTCGGGCGGTGACGAGGAAACCGGAATGCGTGACTGGCAAGCGGGAAAAGAGGCGAGAATAGCGGAAAGCGAAGTCCGTGAACCGGGAACGCTCGAGAATCGGTTGGCGGCGAACCTGGAGCGGTCCCTGGAGATCCTGGAGGCCCTGCGGGAGATGAAGGCGGGTTTGTACCGCTCACTGCACCCGGAACTTTCAGACGAAGAAATCCGAGACCGGATCGCCTGGGAAGCAGTCCGGCGAAAGGAGGACCAGTGGAAGTCCACCCCGGCCTCGCCGACGGCCTGACCCGCCTGGCCGGCCTGCTCGAGAACCTGGGAATCCCCTTCTGCGTGGCGGGCGGTTGGGCGGTGGGGATGTGGGCAGCTCCCCGGGCCACCGAGGACATCGACCTGCTGGTCATCCTGGGGGCCGGCGACCGGGAGCGGGTCAGGGAAGCCCTTGAGAGGGAGATGCGCCTGGTGCAGAGCCACGATGCCCCTTTCTCCCTTGGCATCGTTTCGGTCTGGCGGAACGTTGTTTTCCTCGAGGGGGGGGCGGAGCCGGTCGTTCTCGACTTCATCCTGGCCGAACACCCGGTCCTGGCAGGAATGCTTGCCCGGCGGGTACGGATTCCCTTCCGAGGCATCCCGCTCCCCGTCATTTCCCTGGAGGACCTCATCCTGCTGAAAGTGCTCTCGTCGAGGCCCCAGGACCGCCTCGACGTGGAGGCGCTGGTCGCGGCGGGGCACCCGCTGGACCGGGGCTACCTGGCGTCCGCGGCACGGGGCCTGGGCGTGGCTCTGCCGGGACCGCTCGCCCCCTGAGGGACGACGGGCCTTCTGAAAGTACGCGCCGCCTGCCGGGCGGCGCACGGTCCCTCGAGGGATGCCCGTGGCGCCTTCCGGCAGAAGGCGCCTACGGTACGCGCCGCCTGCCGGGCGGCGCACGGGTTCATGCGGGCCGCCACGGGCGCCTCCCGGCAGGAGGCGCCTACAGGGCGCCTACCTTGTCTCCAGCCTCACCGCGCGGGCGTCGAGGAGGCGGCGGACGAAGACGGCGGTGCGCTCCTCGGCGGGTTCCACCTTGTCCGTGAAGCGCTCCCGGGCGTCGGCGGCGATGGCGCCCACGGTGGCTTTCCCGTCGCAGCGGGACCAGATGAAAGTCCCCACGTCATCCAGGCGGATCTTGAAGTTCGGGTGCTTCATGTGGGTGAGCAGGCTCCGGAAGGGCCAGCGGCGGAACTTGGGCACCAGCAGGACCGTCATCCCGTCCTCGGCGGTCTCGGTGGAGACCTGCGGCACGGGGACGAAGTCGAGGAAGTTGGCCTTGCGGTCGATGCGGGGTGTCAACAGGGGCCTCCAGGAGGGATTTCAACCACGAAATACACGAAAAACACGGACGGATAAGGAACCACGAACCACACGAACCACACGAACGAGGAAGAAAGAAGACCGGTGATGGCGTTCGGCCTTCTCAGAGCAATCGGAGGCGCATCATCTCCGTGCCTTGGTGAAAGGAAGTCCGGATGGTTCTCTCACGGAGGCACAGAGGCACGGAGAGGCGAGGCCGGAAAAAAGTGTCCTCAACCGGGGACTCTTCCCGTCCCGCACCCGGCCGGTGGTTCAAACGGTCGGCTCCCGATGGCTGATGCGGTTGGGCAAAGATCTTGAACCGAAGGGATAAATCCCCGCCGAGATTCCGACTGCGGCCCCGATCCCGATTCCGATTCCGATTCGGGCCCCGATTCTGTTGCCGCCCGGCTCGAACCTCCGGACCTAACAGCCTTCAGCCTACAGCCTAAACCCCTTTCCTAGAACTCCGCGTTCTGGGGGGTCCTCGGGAACGGGATCACGTCGCGGATGTTCTTCATCCCCGTCACGAACATCATGGCGCGCTCGAAGCCGAGGCCGAAGCCGGCGTGGGGCGTCCCGCCGAACTTGCGCAGCTCCAGGTACCACCAGTAGTTGCGCTCGTCGAGCCCCGACTCCCGGATGCGCTCCAGCAGCACGTCGTGGCGCTCCTCGCGCTGGGAGCCGCCGATAATCTCGCCGATGCGGGGCACCAGGATGTCCATGGCCCGGACGGTCTTCCCGTCCTCGTTGCAGCGCATGTAGAACGCCTTGATCTCCTTGGGGTAGTCCGTGACGATCACCGGCTTCTTGAAGTGGGTCTCGGCCAGGTAGCGCTCGTGCTCGGTCTGGATGTCCATCCCCCAGCGGGGCGGGAACTCGAAGGTCTGGCCCGAGGTTTCCAGGATCCTCACCGCCTCGGTGTAGGTGACCCGCTCGAAGGGCGTGTCGGCTACCTTCCGCAGGGCCTCCACCAGGCCCTTCTCCACCCACTGGTCGAAGAAGGCCAGGTCCTCGGCGCAGTTCTCCAGCACGTAGGACGTGAGGTAGCGGAGGAAGTCCTCGGCCAGTCTCGCGTCGCCCTCCAGGTCGCAGAAGGCCGCCTCGGGCTCGATCATCCAGAACTCGGCCAGGTGCCGGGGCGTGTTGGAGTTCTCGGCGCGGAAGGTGGGGCCGAAGGTGTAGACGTTGGAAAGGGCCAGGGCGAAGATCTCCGCCTCCAGCTGGCCGCTGACGGTCAGGTACGCCGGCTTGCCGAAGAAGTCCTTCCGGAAGTCCACGGCCCCGGTCTCGGTGCGGGGCAGGTTCTGGAGGTCCAGGGTGGTCACGCCGAACATGCAGCCGGCGCCCTCGCAGTCCGAGGCCGTAATGACGGGCGTATGCACCCAGAGGAAGCCCCGCTCCTGGAAAAAGCGGTGGACGGCGTAGGCCAGGGCGTTGCGGACGCGGAACACGGCGCCGAAGGTGTTGGACCGGGGGCGCAGGTGGGCGATCTCCCGCAGGTACTCCAGGGAGTGCCGTTTCTTGGACAGCGGGAAGGCGGCCGGGTCGGCGGGGCCGACGATCTCCACGGACGCGGCCTTGAGTTCCACGGCCTGGCCGGAGGCGGGGGAGGGGACCAGCGTCCCGCGCACCGTCACCGCCGCGCCGGTGGTCATGCGGGCGACCGTCTCGGCGTCGATGACCCCTTCCTCGAGCACGGCCTGCAGGTTGCGCTGGCAGGAGCCGTCGTTGATCTCGGCGAAGGAGACGCGCGCCGAGTCGCGGCGGGTCCGCACCCAGCCCGACACGCTCACCTCGCCGCCGGGCGCCGTCGCCAGGGCGTGCTTCACCAGGGTCCGCTCGAGTCCGTCCGTCATGGTTCCCTCCGGGGCCTGCCGCGTACTTCGGGCCCGATTCCGTGGGCCCCGCGGCGGAAGTCGCCCATGATAGCAACGTTTCCCGCGGGCGGTCAAGGGCCAGCATGAGGAGTTCAGGCAGTAGGCGCTTTAGCGGTTGCGTTCTTACCAACATGTTGTCGTTTCTGGTTGCCTGCCGAGGCCACTTTTCCGGGCAAAGTCCCGGAAAAAGCCCGGGCGCTTCGAAGTAAGATTATTGGTAAATGAGCAAGATTTGAGATCGTCGGTGGGCTCCCACCGCTTTCAGAGCGGGGAAACCCGATGCGGGGACGGAGGAGGGAATCCCGGCCGCGTCGTCCGGCATGCCCCGGGGCTAAAATGCCCCACTGGTGCTGATCCGGTTCCGGAATCGACGTATCCGGTCTCTCGCAAGGACGTCCGGACGCAAAGCCTCGCAAAGGAATCCCCCTTTTCCGCTTCCGGCTTTGCGAGGCTTTGCGTCTTTGCGCCTTTGCGAGAGGTAAAGACCGCCTGATTTTTCTTCCTCGCGCGCGGCTCCGGCTTGTTTCGGTTTGAGTGGACGACAACCCCGCTGCCCGCACAGAGAACGATTTATTGACAAAACCAGATTAATCGGAGAAAATGTTTTTGACTGATAAATTCTGGATTATATGGAGAAAGAGATGATCCAGACAAAAATCGGCCGCAGGGGCCAGCTCACGATCCCGAAAGAAATCCGTTTGCGCGTGCACCTGGACGAGGGAGATGCTGTCGCGTTCATCGTGGAGGGCGATCAACTGCGGTTGCACCCGATTCGAAAAACGCTGCTGGACCTTCGTGGAAGCATCACGGTTTCCGGCGAGCAGGATTTCGACGCCATCCAGGCGGAAGCGACCCGATCGCGTGCCGAAAAGAGAGGTCGTGATGCACGGTGAGAAGGTTTTTGCCGACACGAACCTTTTCCTTCGGTTCCTGACAAACGATGTCCCGGAGAAGGCCGAAGCGGTGGAGTCATTGTTCCGGAATGCCGGGAGAGGGCATCCGGAGTTGGTCACCACCCCCTTGGTCATCGTGGAAATTGTCCGGGCTCTGGAGAGCCACTACCATTGTACGAGGCCCGACATCGCCGGAAAAGTCCTCGCCATCCTGAACACGCCGGGGCTGGAGGTGGAGAATTCGGATCTCCTGATCCGGGCGGCGGTCTGGTATTCTGAGAAGAACATCGATTTCATAGATGCTTACAACGCTGCCTGGATGATAAAAAACGGGATTGCCGAGGTGCGAACCTTTGACCTCCGGCATTTCAAGCGGATCGAAGGCATCGACCCGAAGGAGCCCTGACGTGAAGGTCGTTTCCCTCGATTCCGGCAGCCGAATTACCGTGGAGCGGCACGAGGACCCCGGTGGATACGCCTCCTTCGCGGTGGAGGCGCAGGTGGACATCGGGCACGGGCAGTTCCGGGCGTGGAACGCGGATGTCCACTTTCTCAATCTCGAAGCGTTCGCGGCCGAACTGGACCGCTTCGTCCTCGACCGAAGCCTCGCACCGCGCCTGGAGGGGACCTACGACACCTTCCTGGCTTTATCCGCCTCCGGCAACGCGGTCTTCCTCGCCTTCCAGGTGGGCGACGCCTTCTGCGGGCGGAAGACCGTGGACTTCCGTCTCTCGGGCGCCTTCGAGATCGACCCGGGGACGCTGACGGCGCTGGCGGAGGAATTCCGCGTCTGCCCTAAAGCCCGGAACTCCCGGTAAAGTCACCCCGGCAAAAGCCCCCCCAGAGCAGGAAGCTGTCGGACTTGTCAGACTTGTCAGACCTGTCAGACTTGTCAGACCCGGCTACTTCTTTTTCGTTTTCTTCTTGGAACCCTTGGCGGGCGTCTTCGGGGCCTTTTTCTTCGAGGCCTTGGGCGCGGCGACGGTGAGCTTCTCACCCGCCAGCCACTTGCGGACGAGCACGGTGTCGGAGAAGCGGTGGGAGGAGCGGGGAGCGTTCAGGAGCGCGCAGGCCACGGCGCGCCCGTTCACCCGGAACACCGTCACCAGGCAGTATCCCGCCTCGATGATGTAGCCCGTCTTGCTCAGCTCGATGCCGTACTTCCCCCCGTGAACCAGCCGGTCCGAATTCCGGAAGGTCCGGGCCCGGCCGCCGGTCTGCGATTCGAAGACACCGCCTTCGGCCGTGGACCACTCCCGGATCCGCTCGTAGGCGTAAGCGGAGGTCAGCATCCGGGCCAGGTCGGCCGCCGTGGAAACGTTCCCCGCGTACAGGCCGGTCGGGTCCTCGAAGTGGGTGTGGATCAGCCCCAGCGACCCCGCCTTGTCGTTCATGGCGGCCACGAAGGCGTTGACCCCGCCGGGCCAGGCGCGGGCCACCGCGTGGGCGGCGCGGTTCTCCGACGACATCAGGGCCAACTGCACCAGCTGCTCCCGGGTGAGGCACCACCCCACGGGCAGGTGGGACCGCGAGTGGCGGAGCGTGTCCACGTCGTCCGCCGTGATGGTGATGGGCTCGCCGGGGGGGAACTTCGCGTCCAGGACCACCATGGCGGTCATCAGCTTGGTGATGGAGGCGATGGAGGAGAGCTTGCCGGCGTTCTTCTGGTACAGCACGCCGCCGGTTTCGAGGTCCACGACGCAGGCGCACTCGGAACGCAGCCGGAGGAGCGAGGGGTCGCACCGGCCGGGGAACGGGTCCGGGGACGGCCGGGCGGGCGTGACCTGGTTTCCGGTGGCGCGGTAGGTCAGGACGGGCCCGGTGTCCCGGGCCGCGGGCCGGACGCCGCCCTGGGCCTTGGGGTCGGTCCCGCAGGCCAGGGTGCCGGCGCCGAGCAAAAAGACGGTCCCCGCCGCCAGGAAGCGCCGAAACGCGCGCGGGCGGCCGAAGGCCCTGCCCTGCTCTTCGCACGGAAACGGATCGCTCGGAACGGTTGGTCTTTTCGATGTCATCCGGCTCCCCCGCAAACGTGCCTTTATAACAAATGCCCCGGCATCCTTCAACCCTTAAGCGCTCCCCGGTGGTATGATGGGTTAAACGACCGACAAGGAGGTCACCGACCATGGATCCTCAACTGAAAGCGCGCTTCACCGAGCGGTGGGAACGCTACTTCCCCGGTGCGGAACTGCCGCTGGCTTACGCGTACGCCGAGGACCCGGGGGACGCCGAGCCGTCGCCGGTCTCCGACGAGTTCCGCTGCATGGTGGCGGCGCTCAACCCGGTGCGGGCCGGTCACTCCCGCTGTTTCGACCTGGACCGCATCGCCTGCCCGGGCGGCAGACGCTACACGGGCTTTTCCCAGTCCCTCATGCCGGGGATCGAGCACTTCCTGTCCTGCGGGATCCCGGGCCGGCTCGAGGGTGAGCGCTACAAGAAGTCCCCGGAACTGGCGGCGGAATTCCTCAAAACGGGCCCGGCCCTTCAGGCGCCGGCCCGCTGGCTGGTCTTCAAGCGCTGGGACCACCTGGGGGAATGCGACGCGCCGGCGGCGGTCCTCTTCTTCGCCCCCCCGGATGTCCTCGCGGGGCTCTTCACCCTGGCCAACTACGACGAGCCGGGGCTCGACGCCGTCCGCGCGCCCTTCTGCGCCGGGTGCGGCAGCCTGGTCCTCTACCCGTGGCTGGAGAACCTCTCGGAACACCCCCGGTGCATCCTGGGGATGTTCGACCCCTCCGCCCGGCCGTGCATGCCGGCGGGCGTCCTGAGTTTCGCGGCGCCCTGGCGGAAGTTCGTGCGAATGGTCGAGAACATGGAGGAGAGCTTCCTGGTCACGCCCACGTGGGAGGTGATCCGGAAGCGAGTCCGGAAAGAGGGAAAGGCGGTCCTGCCGGAGAGCGGGGAATCACGCTGATTCCGGCAGGCCCCGGCTCAGTCCTCCAGGAAGGCGTAGTGCCGCTTCCGGGGTTGGTCGGGCGGGTTCGAGCCGGGGACGGGGGACGAGACGTTGTCGTAGTACCAGTCCCGCCGGTCCTGGAAGCTGCCGTAGAAGTCACCGGGGAAGACCATGACGTCGTCCATCCCCGTGTAGAGGTGGTACATCCCCATCATGGGCCCCGAAACCATGAAGTAGTCGAAGAAGCCGTCGCACCGCGGGCCGCGCGCGATGTCCCACCGGTTCGCGGACCGGTAGTAGCGGGGCCGGTATCCCCGGTAGTAGTAACCCGGGTAGGGGTTGAAGCCGCGGCTGAAGAAGATCGCGTCGGTGCCGGCGTTGTCGCTCTTCTCCAGGAAGGCGTAATCGTGGCGGAGCGGCGTGCTCTCCCCGTCCTCGTTGGTGATCTCGAAGTGGTTCCCCAGCAGCACGATGCCCGAGGGCAACGAGAGGCGGACCGGCCCGGACTGGGCGTCTTCGGGCACCGTCACCACGATCATGTTGTCCTGCCAGAGGCGGACGTCCGCCAGCGCCCCGGCGAAGTCTACTCTCCCCGGGGGCGCCGCCTGGCTGGTGTTGGACGACCACACGGTGTTCGTGTCGCCGTTGATGAAGCCGTGCCCCTTCAGGATCACCGAGGTCCCCGGGGGGCCGGAGTCGGGGAAAACGCCGTCGATGGCCACGGGGGCCTTCACGGCGAGGCAGAATGCGCTGATGGCCGTCAGGAGCAGGATGCCGAGCATGGTTCTTTTCATGGTTGTCATCTCCTCGAACAAACGTCTTCACTCCTTCGATGGGTCGAATCCGAAAAACGTTCACCGGTGGATGCGCGTTGACCGGTGCGCGGGTTCCACCCTCATTATACCCCAAGCCGGATCATCCGGAATTGACAACCACGAACCACACGAACCACACGAAAACAATCCGGACGCACACGGACGATCGTTTTCGAAACGACAGCCCTTTCTGGAAGCGGATCAGTGAAGTCAACCACCCTCGCCGGCAGGAAAGGGTTACCTTCCTGCCGACGAACCATAAAACGCAGGATCCTTTGCGAGGCTTGGCGCCTTCGCGCCTTCGCGAGAGGCTCAACGCCGCCCGACAGTCGGTTCCGGGCGCAGGATCTCCCAGCACTGGTGGACCTGGGGGTCCCGGGCGAAGTCCTCGGGCAGGGTCTCCCGGGTGATGTCCCGCGGCGCCAGGTCCGCCAGGGCCTCGGCGTCCAGGCGGAAGCGGCGGTTGTGGGTGGAGAAGAACAGCGTGCCGCCGGGCGCCAGCAGCCGGGCCGCCTTCCGGACCAGCCCGGCATGGTCCCGCTGGATGTCCAGGGTCCCCGCCATGCGTTTGGAGTTGGAGAAGGTGGGCACGTCCATCAGGATGAGGTCGAAGGACTGGGTGCACCGGGACAGGAACTCGCCGCACTCCGAGCGGACCAGCCGGTGGAGCGCCTCGGAGAACCCGTTGAGGGCCAGGTTTTTTCGCGCCCAGCCGAGGTAGGTGGCCGACAGGTCGATGCTGGTGGTGTTGCGAGCCCCGCCCGCTGCGGCGTGCACCGTGGCCGTAGCCGTGTAGCAGAAGAGATTGAGAAAGCGTTTCCCCCGGGCCATCTCGCGGATCCTCAAGCGAAGGGGGCGGTGGTCCAGGAACAGGCCCGTGTCCACGTAGTCGGAGAGGTTGACCAGGAAGCGGCTGCCGCCCTCCGCCACCTCCAGGAGCCGGCCTTCCGACGCCTGCTTGGGGTACTGGTCGAACGGTTTCTGCCGGCGGCGCTCCTTGACGTAGATGCGCTCGGGGGGGACGCCCAGGACGCGCACCATCTCCCACAGGGCCTCGTCCAAGCGCCGGCGGGCGGCCTCGGGGTCCACGGTGGCGGGCGGGGCGTACTCCTGGACGTGGAGGTAGTCCCCGTAGCGGTCGAGGGCGAAGGCGTACTCCTTCATGTCGGCGTCGTAGAGACGGTAGCAGGTGACCCCGTGACGGTGGGCCCACTTCCCGATCTTCTTGAGGTTCTTGACCAGGCGGTTGGCGAACATCTCCGCCCCGGGGCCGGCGGGCGAGGGCGCGGCCTGCGGTGGGCGAGCACTGACGGACGGGTCATGGCCGGAAGGCTCGGCCGGCCCGCCGGGGGCTTCGGGAATGTCGGACTTGTCGGACCTGTCAGACTTGTCCGACTTGTCCGACTTGTCCGACTTGTCTGACTTGTCTGACCCGTCGGGCGCGGGCGTCGCTTCCTCGGGGGCCGGGGCAATCTCCGCCGGCGGGCCCGCCACGAACCACTCCGGCTCCACGTCGAAGAGCAGGAGCTTGCACGGGATCGGGCCGTTGAACAGGGCGTAGACCTTCTTCGCCCGCAGGCCCATGGTCTTGCCCAGGTCGGGGTTCCCCGTGAGCAGGGCGGCCTTCCAGCCGGTGAAGTGCTCCTTGAGTTTGTCGCCGAAGTGGCGGTAGAGGTGCGCCAGGGCCTCCGCGTCCCCCAGGCGCTCGCCGTAGGGCGGGTTTGTCACCAGCAACCCCGGCACGGCGCCGGCGTGGACGGGACGGGACAGCCTCGACAGTTCCCGGACGGAAACGGACACCTTGTCGAACCCGGCGCGCCGGAGGTTCTCCCTCGCGGCGCTGACCATCCGCGGATCGGCGTCGTAGCCGCGCAGGTCGGGGAGCCCGCGGGCCATCCCCTTCTCCCGCCGTTCACGGGCCTCGGCCAGGAGGTTCCGCCACAGCAGGGCCGGGTTGGGACGCCACTTGTCGAAGCCGAAGTGGCGGCGGATCAGCCCGGGAGCGGTGTCCGTAGCCATCAGGGCCGCCTCCGCCAGGAAGGTCCCCGAACCGCAGAGAGGGTCCACCAGGGAGCCGCCCCGGGCAGCGATCTCCGTCCAGCCCGCCCGGATCAGGACCGCCGCCGCCAGGTTCTCCTTCAGCGGCGCCTCTCCCCCCTCCCCGCGGTAACCGCGGCGGTGGAGGCTGTCGCCGGAGAGGTCGATGCCCACCGTCACCTCGCCCTGGTGGAGCCGGACGTTGACGCGAACCGAGGGGCGATCCAGGTCCACCGAGGGCCGGATGCCCGTCTCGTCGCGGATGCGGTCCACCACGGCGTCCTTCACTTTCTGGGCGCCGAAGAGGCTGTTGGAGATGTTCTCGGACGTGCCCCCGAAATCCACCCGCAGGGTGCCCTGCGGCGGGAGGTGCTCCCGCCAGGGGATGCCCCGGACGCCGTCGTAGAGCTCGGCGGCGTCGGCAACAGGGAAGCTCGCCAGGGTCAGGATGACCCGCGAGGCGGTGCGGGACCAGAGGCAGGCCCGGTAGGCGCTCTCCAACGCCCCTTCGAAGCGGGCGCCCGCCAGGGTCTCGCGGACGCCCCCGGCGCCGAGCGCGGTCAACTCTGCGGCCAGGAGCGGCTCGAGCCCTTTCGGGCAGGTGGCGAAGAAGGTGTGCGTGGTGTCCATGGGGCCTCGGGAAAGGTGGATAGGCTGAAGGGGTTCAGGCTGAAGGCCATCCACCCGCCCACCCCATTTCAACACAAACGCAGGGTGGAAAGAAACGAAATTTCTCGAACCCGGCTTCATCCGGACCCGTCGGACTCGTCGGACCCGTCGGACCGGTCAGATGAACCCGTGACTCCGCACCCGGTGCTTTCACCATCCCCGACCTCCGACGGCCTTTACGCCCTTCCCGTCGTTACCGCCTCCCTACTGACTCCTTTCCTTTCGTGTCTTTCGTGTGGTTCGTGGTTCAAAATATCTTGTCTCTTCGTTGTTTCCGCCGCTACAATGCGCCGTTCGAGGTGAACGTGAAGGTCCTGCTGATCAAGCCGTGCTCCGATTTCCCCACCCGGATCCCCCCGCTGGGGCTGGGTTACCTGGCCGCCGCCCTGCGCGCCGCGGGCCACGAGCCCCGGGTGCTGGACGGCCCGCGTCAGGGGTTGGACCGGAAGGCCGTGGCGGAAATTCTGGCGACCTGGAAGCCGGATGTCGCGGGTTTCCAGACCTTCACCGCGGACCTGCCGGTGATCCGCGACCTGTGCGCGGACGCCCGCCGGGCCCTCCCCGGCGTCGTCCTCGTCCTGGGCGGGCCCCACCCCAGCTGCCTGCCGGAGCACTGCTTCCGCTACATCCCCGAAATCGACTATGTCTTCCTGGGCGAGGCGGAGCGCAGCCTCGTCCGGCTGGCCGACGGCCTCGCAGCGGGCGATCTCGACCCGGCGGCCGTCCCGGGCCTGGCCTGGCGGGAGGGCGGCGCCGTCCGGACGAACCCGCCCGCCTGGGAGAAGGACCTGGACGCCCTGGGCCTCCCCGCCTGGGACCTCATCCCGCCGGACCGAAAGAACCTCTCGCCCCACGGCGCCTTCGTCCGCCGCCTCCCGGTGGCCCCCCTCGTCACCACCCGCGGGTGCCCTTTCCCCTGCACCTTCTGCGCGGCGCGGAAGATCAGCGGCAAGCCCGTGCGGAAGCGGTCGGTGGAGGGCATCCTCGGGGAGATCCGCCACCTGAAGGAAGCGTACGGGGTGCGGGAGATCCACGTGGAGGACGACAACTTCACCTTCCACCGGGACTTCGCCGAGGCTTTCTGCCAGGGGCTGCTGGACGCGCGCCTGGACGTCGCCTGGTGCTGCCCCAACGGCATCCGCCTGGACACCCTGGACGAGGACCTGGTTCGGCTCATGCGGCGCTCGGGCTGCTACTCCGTGGCCGTGGGGATCGAGTCGGGCGCCGACCGGGTGCTTCGCCTCATCCGCAAGCAGCTGGACACCCGGGAGATCCGGGAGCGGCTGCAGCTGCTGCACCGCGCCGGGATCAAGACCACCGGTTTCTTCATCATCGGGCTCCCCGGCGAAACCGAGGCCGAGATCCGGGAAACGGTCCGCTTCGCCCGCTCCCTCCCCCTGAACCGGGCCCAGTTCAGCACTTACCTCCCGCTCCCCGGCACGGACGACTTCGACGCCTGGATCGCCGGCCGGGACCTCGACACCGTGGACTGGACGCAGTTCTACACCACCGAGGTGGTCTACGCCCCCGAGGGGATCACCCTGGCGCGCATGCGAAAGCTCCAGTCGAAGGCCTTTCTTTCCTTCTACCTGCGGCCGCGGATCCTGTGGGGGATCCTCCGGGAGGTCCGCAGCCCCCGCCACTTCCGCCACCTCCTCGGCCGCGCCGCCGCCGTCTTCCGCAAGGGGTGACCCCCGGCGGTGCGGTCTGGCGGTGTGCTACGTGGGAAGGCGCTGCGTCTCGTCCGAAAGAACCGAAAAAATTCAGATTCCTTCGCGAGGCTTTGCGTCTTCGCGCCTTTGCGTGAAGCCGTCCACTCCGATCCGTGATGGGGTTCGTCCGTGGAACGGGACGGTCACAGGTACAGGTCCCGCTCCCCGCCGCGGATGCGCGCCATGTGCTCGCGGACCCGGGTGCGCATGACTTCGGGCAGCTCGTCGGTCTTCCGTTCGATCAGGGGCCAGACCACCCGGGCCGTCTCGTTGGAGGCGTAGTCCAGGAGGTACTCCACGGTGGTCAGGATGGCGTTGGGGTCGCAGAAGCGGTGGATCTCGCCCGGCTTGGCGAATTCCATGAAATGCTCGCCGGTGCGCCCCAGGCGGTAGCAGGCGGTGCAGAAGCTGGGCAGGTAGCCGTCGGCGGCGATGTCGCGGATGACGTGGTCCAGCGGGCGGCAGTCGCCGATGTGGAACTGCTCCTCCGCGGGCCGCCCGGACTCGGCGCCCCGGTAGGCGCCCGGGAAGGTCCGGGACCCGGCGCTGATCTGGGAGACGCCCAGGGCGATCACTTCCCGGCGGAGCGCCGCCGACTCGCGGGTGGAGAGGATGATGCCCGTCCAGGGCACCGCCAGGCGAAGGACCGCCACGATCTTCTTGAACTCGCTGTCCACCACGGCGAAGGGCGGGTGGTTGGCGGCGGGCGCGTTGAGGGCGGGCTCCAGCCGCGGCACCGAGATGGTGTGGCACCCCACCCCGAAGGTCTCCTCCAGGTGCGCCACGTGCTGCAGCAGGGCCAGCACCTCGAAGCGCGGGTCGTAGAGGCCGAAGAGGACCCCCATCCCCACGTCGTCGATGCCGCCCTCGAAGGCGCGGTCCATGGTGTGGAGTCGCCAGCCGTAGTCCGCCTTGGGGCCGGACGGGTGCATCCGGCGGTAGGTCTCCAGGTGGTAGGTCTCCTGGAAGGCCTGGAAGGTCCCGATGCGAGCCTCGCGCAGGCGGCGGAAACCCTCCGCGTCCAGGGGGGCCATGTTCACGTTGATGCGGCGGATCTCGCCGTTGCCCTCCCGGACGGCGTAGAGGTCCCCGATGATCTCGCAGACCGCCTCCACCGCCTCCGGGCCGCCGTACTCGCCGCAGACGAGGAGGAGGCGCTTCTGCCCCTGGCGGACCAGCATCAGCGCCTCCTCCGCGGCCTCCTCCCGGGTGAGGGTGTGGCGGACCAGCGCGGTGTTGTCACGCCGGAACCCGCAGTAGAGGCAGTTGTTGACGCAGCGGTTGCTGAGGTAGAGGGGCGCGAAGACCACGAGGCGCTTGCCGTAGATCCGCTCCTTGATCTCCCGCGCCGCGGTGAACATCTCCGCCATCCGTTCCGGGTCGGTGCAGCGGAGCAAGGCGGCCGCCTGTTCCAGCGAGAGCCCGCCGGCCTCCCGGGCCAGGGCGATGATGTCCCGGACCCGTTCCGTTTCCACCGCGGGGGCGGTCAGGACCTCGTTGATCTTCTCCTCGTCGATGAAAAACACGGCACATCTCCTCGTTTCTTCAGCGTTCGTCCGCGTCGTCCCGACGCGGACCGTTCCCGGCCCCCCGGAAAGTCCGTCGAACCCCACACACTCCCAGTATACACCCCCGCGCCGGAAAACGGGCGATCGGATGCACCCTCCGGGCCACCGGGATCAAAGTCGCCCCCGCCCCGCGGAGTGCAGCGCGAAGGCCGCCGGAGCGCCGGCATCGTCCTGTGTGTGGCACGAAGGCCGCCGGAGCATCGGCATCGTCCTGTGTGTGTCGCGAAGGCCGCCGGAGCGCTGATTACCCGGGTTGGCCACCCCTTTCGGGCGCGCTTCTCGTGCGGAATATCCGTCGCCTCCTCATGCCGAACCGCGCCGCTCCGCGGACTCCGCGGCGCGGTCAAAGCGGCGCTCCGGCAGCCTCCGCGCCGCACTCCACAGAATCCGTCCCCCGCCCTTCCCACCCTTCTCACCTTTCTTACCCTTCCCACCCCTCCCAGACTTCCAACCCTCCCCTCCCGAAACCCGACACCCGACACCCCGCCCCACCCTTCTCACCCTTCCCACCCCTCCCAGACTTCCAACCCCGCCCTCCCGAAAACCCACACCCCCCCCCCCCCCCCGCACCTTTTCCAAGGGAAAAATTTGGCTTAATTCACCCCGCCCCGATTCGGCCATTAGCCCCCGGAACCCCCGGGGTCACCCCCCAAATCATTCTTTCAATATCAAATACCTTTCCAATTGGTGAAATAACTGAAGCCACCTGTAGTTATAGTTCAAACATGGTGACTGTTAGAGGGAACGCTTACGATCCTGATGAACAAGATAAACAAATATATATCTATGTTGACGAAAACGGCACACGTCATTATAGTCAAACAGATGCAAATGGAGATTTTGAGATTTCGTATACACCGATAAATTTGAGCGAGAAAAATATATCTCTGTATGGCGAAGATACATTGAATAGCCAATATCACTTATTGGATTCACAGAACGGAATTATTTGCCAAGATAATTCATTGCTTGGCACATTATCAGTTCAAAAAAATGACTATACGCCCAACTCAAACATAGTATTAGCCGGCACTTCAAATCTCGAACTTGGAAGATTTGATCTGACAGCGACTGGTGAAGACATGATTGTTCAACAACTTGGGATAAATATCGGTGATGACAATTTGGATAAACAAGCGATAGAAAATGTTTATATTAATTACGAAGGTAATAATATAGCTGCTAATGCTTTCTATCCAGATAATTCTGCCGACAATGAAGCATTTTTTGGTTATTTGGCAATAACTGTTCCAAAAGACAATACAGTTACTTTTAAAATAATGGCTGATTTGAGATCAATGGACAGTAACGGTCTATATAGTGGTAAAAATATAAACGTCGGAGTCAACGATGATATTTATCTACAATTTACCGGACAGACTTCCAGTGCAATCGGCACCGTGTTCGCCAACCATGTGGATGGC